>JBBUCP010000095.1:0-5865 GCA_038057725.1 Patescibacteria group bacterium
ATCTATGCGTACAATGCATAGATTACCATCAATATACACCGCTATGTCGCATGCGCAAACGTTATCCACATCGTCACGGCCGACGACGAAAGCCGCGCAAACGCGCGTCTACACAAAATACCTCGCAAAAATCCAAAAGCGCGACGGGCGGATTGTCCCGTTTGAGTTCGATAAGATCATGGGCGCAATTCAGAAAGCCATGCATGCGTCGAACGAAGGCTCTCCCGAGGAAGCCGAGATTGTCGCGCATAAAGTCGCGGGAGAGATGCTGCGCATCGCGAAGATCTACAAAAATTTCCTCCCCACCGTCGAAGGCTGCCAGGACGAAGTCGAGCGGCAATTGATGCTTTCGGATTGTGTTGCGACGGCAAAAGCGTACATCCTCTACCGCGCAAAACGCTCTGAAGCGCGCGCCATCCACGCGAGCATACCCGAGCATGTGCGGAAGCTCGCAGAAGAGAGTGCCAAATATTTCGAGGACAATCCCCTCGGAGAATTTGTGTACCTGCGCACCTACGCGCGCTGGATTCCAAGCGAGAAGCGCCGCGAGACGTGGATCGAAACCGTGGACCGCTATATCAATTTCATGCGCGAGAACCTTGGCGACAAGCTACTTGAAAAAGAATACGCCGAACTCCGCGGAGCTATCCTCCGCCAAGAGGTCATGCCTTCGATGCGCGCAATGCAATTCTCCGGTGATCCTGCGCGCAAATGCAATTCCTGCGTCTATAACTGTACCTACACGGCGCCCACAAAGCTCGAAGATTTCGCCGAGATTATGTACCTCTCCATGCAAGGCTGCGGCGTCGGCTTTGCGGTAGAGAGCCAGAACATCCAGCAGCTGCCGCAGATCGAGAAACAGGGGGGCGAAAAATTGGAAACGCATGTCATCGCCGACTCAAAAGAAGGCTGGTGCGACGCGCTCACTCTCGGCCTGCGCACATGGTATGGCGGGAAAGACATTGAGTTTGATTTCACACGGATACGGCCCGCTGGTGCGCGATTGAAGACGATGGGTGGCAAGGCGTCGGGGCCGGATCCCCTGCGATCATTGCTCTCATTCGCGCGCGAGCGAATTTTGAAACGCCAAGGACGGAGGCTCCGCAACATCGACGCGCACGACATCATCTGCAAGATCGGCGAATGCGTCGTCGCGGGTGGCGTTCGTCGCTGTCTTCCTGCCGGGACGCGTATACACACAAGGCGAGGAAGTATTCCGATTGAGGAAGTTGTAAGGGGCGATGATGTGATGACCGCAAGCGGATACAAACCCGTCACGGGATGGGTCACGCAGGGTGTCCAGCAACTTGCAGAGTTAGTAACGGAGTCAGGAACTGTATTTCGATGCACCCCAAATCATCGCATCGCCGTCCTTTCCGATGTATGGGGAGGATATGTTTTTAAACAAGCGCAACACATTACAAAAGATGATCGCATTCTTTTTATTACCCACCCCATAGATGGTGTCCCGACTCATTTTCTGCCGCTTTCAATCAAACGAAATTCTGATCATAGTGGCTCAAGCGTGTCACAACCGCAACTCAACGCAGATTCCGCGTGGTTTCTCGGAAAATTCTTTGCTGACGGATACGTGCAAATTACGCCGCACACACCGAACGGAAAAGATGGCAACACCACATTTTCGATTGCATGCCATGAAAGCGAAACGGAACAGATTGCGCGAGTCAATGACTGGATGATGCGACACGGTTTGAATGCAGGCGATCACGCATCTGAGGACGAACGTTGCGTCAAACTCCGCTCAAACAACCGACAAATTGCCCGATGGATGTACCAATATAAGCAACCGAACGTACCCCTACGAATTCCTGAGGAAATCTGGCGCGGGAGTCAAGACGTTCGCGCCGCTTTTGTAGCGGGCGTTATGGATGGCGATGGTACGTATTCAGACAGACCAATTACTGTTGTATCAACCGTATACGAAGGATTCGCAAGAGACATCATTAAAATTTTGGCCACATTAGGCATCATTGCTGAGATGCGAATGCGAAGACCGGAAACTCCTGACGGGTGGCAGCCCTTATGGGTAGCTTCAATTAAGGATGCGCATGCAGTTACTCGAGCGTCAGAAATAATAGGGATGCATGCGTGCGGCACATGGATAAGGCGCAAAGGAAAACAAGCCGGATACACTGTACCGGGCAAGTTCGTAAAACGCGACGTCCCACGAACACTTTGGAAACAGAAATGGCCGTCCGGCCGTGACGAGAATATGAACAGTGCGACTTTAACGGAGCTTGTGAATGCTAAACAATACGTGCCGGTGAGAGTCGTTGAAATTCGTGACGGAGGAAGTGCCAAGACGTATGATCTCGAGGTACAAGACGGGAGTACGTTCGTCGCCGAGGGATATCTTGTACACAATACCGCGATGATTTCCCTCTCCGACCTTGACGACGTCGAGCTGCGCGACGCGAAAAAAGGCCAGTTCTATCTCACCGAGCCGCACCGTGCCGTCGCCAACAACTCCGCCGTCTACGAATCGAGACCGAATAATACGGAACTCATGGACGAGTGGGTCGCCTTGATGAAAAGCGGCTCCGGCGAACGCGGCATCTTCAACCGCGGCTCATTAGAAAAAACAATGCCAAGACGCCGTCTCGACTTTCTCACGAAAAAATACGGCTCCGTACGAAAAGGATTCATCGGGCAGATCGGCACCAACCCCTGCGGCGAGATCCTTTTGCAGCCCAAACAATTCTGCAACCTCTCTGAAGTCGTCGCACGCGCGGCCGACACGGAGAAAACGTTGATCCGCAAGGCAAAACTCGCCGCAATCCTCGGCACGTACCAATCCACGCTCACGAAATTCAACTACATTTCAAAGGAGTGGACGGAAAACTGCGAGGAAGAGCGCCTGCTTGGGGTTTCGGTGACGGGGCAGTGGGACTCGCCTGCTGTACGCAACGAATCAACGCTGCAGAAAATGCGGGACGCCGCGATCGCGGAGAATAAAAAATACGCCAAGCGCTTCTCGATCCCGCAATCCATGTCGGTAACCGCCGTGAAGCCTTCCGGCACCGTCTCGCAGACGCTCGATTGTTCTTCCGGATTGCACCCGCGCCATAGCGCATACTACATCCGCCGCGTGCGCATCTCGGCGACCGACTCCCTCTTCAAACTCATGCGCGACCAAGGCGTGCCGCACCATCCGGAAGTCGGCCAGAGTGTTGAGAATGCGAATACCTTTGTGATCGAATTCCCGGTCAAGGCGCCTGACCAGTCCGTCTTCAAGAACGACCTCACGGCGCTGCAGCAACTCGAATACTGGAAGACGGTGAAATTGAATTACACTGAACACAATCCTTCGGCGACCATTTCCGTCGGCGAGGACGAGTGGATCGATGTGGTCTCATGGATCGAGAAGAATTGGGAGATCATCGGTGGCTTGTCATTCTTGCCACGCGAAAACCACGTCTACCGCCTTGCGCCGTACCAGACGATTGATGAGACAACGTATGAAAAATTGGCGAGCGAATTTCCGGTGATCGATTACTCGAAACTCATCACCTACGAACGCACCGATGAGACGGAACAAGCGCGCGAACTCGCCTGCGCCGGCGGCACCTGTGAGATAGAGCCGATTCCTGCGGCATAGCCCTGGATATATGAGCATCCTGACCGAATACCAGAGAGAAATATATGCCGTTCTCGCCGTGTGTGCCACGATCGCGCTCGCATTCCTCTTCGGACGTGCGTACGTGACCGGAACTACTGCGGACGATCCGTGCCCCGGCGACCAGATGTACACAAATACGTGTTGGACGTCGTACTACGAGAACCTCGCCTACGAACGTGGCGCAGTCGCAGCGTTGCATGACCTCAAGCGGCGGTACGATGATGGAGGGTACGCGCGGACGTTTTGCCATACGTCGCTGCATAAAATAGGCGCCGTGGCCGCGGATGAATTTGGCACCATCGCGAAAGCATACAAATATGGTGACACCTTCTGCCGCGCCGGGTACTACCATGGCGTCCTCGAGAAAATATTCGGTGAAGCCGATGAGGGCGGCGGCGATAAGCTGCTCACGACCTTGAATTCGATCTGCGATGAAATTGCCGGCAAAGAACGCTATGCGTACGCCTATTTCGCTTGCGTGCACGGCATCGGCCACGGTCTCATGGCCTACTTCGACCACGATGTGCCACTCTCGCTCGCGGGTTGCGCAACGCTCCAGGGGACATGGGAACAAGGCTCGTGCTACGGCGGCGTCTTTATGGAAAACGTCACCGCGGATTCGTTGGAAGTGCCTTCAAAATACCTGGACGCAAACGACCTTCTCTATCCATGCAACGCCCTCGACGACGAATATCGCTACACCTGTTACCAATTCCAGACGTCGTACATGCTCAAAATTTTCGGTGGAGATTTTGCGCGCACTTTCGACACATGCCGTGCCGTGGAAGAGAAATACCGGAATACCTGCTTTGAGAGCCTTGGAAGGGACGCCTCCGGCTGGTCATATGGGAACGCGGACGCCGCGCTCGCGTACTGTTCCCTCGGCGCAAACCTCGACGAGAGGATGCACTGCCTCACTGGCGCCGCCATAGACTTTATACAATCGGTCGGACAGACAGAAGCGCGAGCGCTCTGTAAGGCTGGAGAAGAGAGCTCCCGCGCACCCTGCATGCAAGCCGTCGAATGGCATCTGCGGGCGATATGATGTTTTGACGCCACGTCTCCTACGTTTCCGGCTGCGTTATCCACTTGTAATATATAGATACTTGTCTATATAATTCCCCCACGCTTGTTTGTGGAAGTCGGGCGAGATCCCCGCACTGTGCCGCAACGGTAATCCGCGCGAAGCGTATTCGCGCGGCGAGTCCGGTCTTCAGACAAGTCATTTATCCCGAGCAGGATTGTGGCGAATACGCTGCGCGCATAGTTCTGCTTGGCAGAACTAATTTTTTGCCTCTATGCATGTGCGCACACTATTTGCACTCGTTTGCTTCCTTACCATTGTACCCGCATCTATCATCCTCGCCGAAGATGTCCCGCCTGAATCCATGGATGAGGCACCGGAGCGTACCGTCTCTCTTACGCTGCGCGACGGAGAGACGCTCGTCTTTACCGGCAACGTCTCCTTGCCTGATTCCGACACAGCAACTACCTCAATTACCGCAAGCGACGACACGGCGGCAGAGGCCCTCGCCGCAAGTGCCCTCGCGGCACTCATTATCGCTGACGCCGCATCGCCTGATTTTTCCATCTCAAACCTGCAATACTTCAGTTCGTACGGATCGTTCTACACGAAGTGCATCACCCACATCGTCGAGAAATGTGACAACTGGCAGTACGTCGTCGGCGACGTGTATCCTTCAATTGGAATGGACCAGTTCCTCCTCCACGATGGCGATACGCTCTTCGTTTATTTTGGCTCGCCGCGGCGAACAACATTGAGCGCTCACGCGGTGCTCGTCGGCGAACCGGTTACGGCGACGGCGGAAAAGTACGTCCCCGCATCCGATACGTACACGCCTGTGCTTGGAATCACGATTGGCGTAACGCAAACGAATCCGGACGATCCGTACACGCCACTCATTCTTGCCACGTCTACCACGGACGCTGCCGGTGCCGCGATCTTTACACTCTCCGCAACCGGGACGTACGCCATCGGTATCGCCGAGGATTACTATTACCCGTCAATTGCTCTTACCGTGGAAACGCCCGCCGCGGATGTCGAGGAAAAACCCGCCCCGGAAGAATTGCCCGAACAACCGCAACAATCAAACGGCGGTAGCGGGAGCAGCGCCACATCGCATGTCGAGGTGGACATCACTGCCGCGTTATTGTTCCTTGCGGCCAACCAAAATGCAGATGGTTCGTTTGCGACACCGCTCCTT
>JBBUCP010000096.1:0-1554 GCA_038057725.1 Patescibacteria group bacterium
GGCGCAGCACTTGTCGCAACGGCGCTCGTTTTCATCCCCGGCCTCGGCTTCGAACACGGCGGCGGCAGGCGCTGGATCGATCTCGGCTTTGCGACGCTTCAGCCATCGGAATTTTTGAAAATCGGTGCGATCATTATGGCGGCCACTTATTTTTCCTTTCTGCGCGAAGGGGCAGCAACCTGGCGTGGGCCAGTCGCTTTCGCGGGGATCCTCGGCATCCCCGGCATCCTCCTTCTTTTACAGCCTGACCTCGGGACGCTCGGCATCGTTTCCATTTCGGTCTTCGCAATCTTTCTTGCATCCGGCGCACGGGTGCGCGATATCGCGCTCATCATCGTGACGGCCGTGGCCGTCCTCGCGTTGCTCGTGCTTACTCCACAGTACCGCTATGTGTACGAACGCATCGACACATTCTTCAATCCTGAAAAACAAAGCGCACTTGTCGAAGGCTACCAAATCCGCCAATCACTCATCGCAATCGGCTCCGGCGGTCTTACCGGCCGTGGCTTCGGCCAAGGCGTGCAGAAATTTACGTACCTCCCCGAGCCGATGGGGGATTCGATCTACGCGGTTCTCGCTGAAGAAATGGGATTCCTCGGCGGCGTCGCGCTTATCGGCGCTTTTCTTGCATTGGGTCTGCGCGGGTATAGCATCGCCGCTCGCGCACCTGATCTTTTCGGTGGCCTCCTTGCGGTGGGCATCTCTACCTACCTCGTCGGCGAGGCATTCATTAACATTGCCGCCATGCTCGGCCTCGCCCCACTCACCGGCATTCCGCTTACATTTATATCCCAAGGTGGTTCCGCTATGCTCGTCTCGCTCGCAAGCGCGGGGATCCTTCTCAACATATCAAGACGACGTAGCAAGTAATCCGCTCGCACCAGCAATCGTTTTGAAAACCGACGCCGCCGGGAAGTGTTCTCAGGGGTCGCTATCTGCGCCTGCTGGCGCAGCGCTCGGGCTCGTCGCCGTCGCTCCTGCGCAGACCCCTTCAAACACCTTCCCGCCGTCGTTTGCGGTTTTTAAAACGAAAGCTGTCGGCTCGCTATCCAACACCGAAAAAATTACGTTAAGCTTGCTTTTTACAAAATATATGATACAACAAAATCGGCTTTGTGAGGAGAAATGCCATGACTGGCAAGCAGAAAAAATCTCGAAGCGGACGTAATCGGAAACTAGCCGCTTCAATGCATCAGGCGCTCAGTGAGGCGGACGATGCATTTGGCAGCGTCAGAATCCAATTGACCTTAAAACCTAAGTGGGCTGAAAAGGTCGAAACCCTTCGAAACCGACTTGATGTCGACAGCTACTCCGATGTGATCCGTGATGCGGTCGAGTATCGCCTGAAGATGCTCGATCTGCTAGGTCCAAACGATAAGTTGGTGGTCGAGAAGGCCTCAGGCGAAAAGTATTACGTAGCATGATGTGTGCACGCTGCGCTGAAGGCGGCGGAGCGAAAGCTCTGCCGCCTTTTTTATTGCAGGTAGCGAGACGGCAGTGCGGCGCGTGCTTTGACGCCGTGTCTCGCAGGCCGACGGGCCGAGAGGCAGCGCT
>JBBUCP010000097.1:0-8490 GCA_038057725.1 Patescibacteria group bacterium
GCACGAAACAGGTGGCCGAGGGCAAAATGAGGTAGGATGTTGGCATGGCACAAAAAGTCGCGATTTTCGACATTGACGGCACCATCATCCGCTCGTCACTTTTTGTCGAACTCACCGAAGAACTTGTCCGACGTGGCATCTTTCCGAAAAAAGCGAAAGACGAATACGAGGCGCAGCATCAGAAATGGGTCGCGCGCGAAGGGAATTACGACGACTACATCTGGGCGATGGTAAAGACGTTCCGTAAGCACATCAAGGGCGTCTACTACGGCGACATGGCGGAAACGGCGAAAGACGTCGTGAAAATGCAGAAGAAACGCACGTATCGCTACACGCGCGATCTCATCAAGGATTTACAAAAACGAGGTTACTTTCTCCTCGCCGTCTCGCATTCGCCGAAAACAATACTTGATTATTTCTGTCCTACGATGGGCTTCGACAAAGCCTACGGCGTCCTCTATGAAATCGGTCCGGAAGACAATTTCACCGGCGGCGTCATCGACGAACACCTCATTATGAACAAGGCGAATATCGTAAAGCGCGCAGTCGAAAAACAAGGCCTCACACTCAAAGGTTCCATCGGTGTCGGCGACACCGAATCAGACATCGCATTCCTCGAATTAGTCGACAACCCGATTTGCTTTAACCCTAATTCGAAATTGTACCGCCATGCGAAGCGGGAGAAGTGGAAGGTGGTGGTGGAGCGAAAAGACGTCATCTATGAACTTTAATAATTTTCAATTATCAATTTCCAATTTTCAATCAAATCCCAATGAGTCAATTTTCAAACATTGGAACCTTGAAAATTCATTGGAAATTGCAAAATTGTAAATTGAAAATTCGTGCGCATGGAAGAGATAAAGACATTCCAAAAGACGGTATTACAGTACTGGCGGAAAAACGGTCGCCACACGCTTCCATGGCGGCGCACGTCTGATCCGTATGCGATTTTAGTTTCCGAAATCATGCTGCAGCAGACGCAGGTGGATCGGGTGGTTCCTTATTTCAAGCGATTTATAGCGAAATTTCCTACGGTTCAAGCTATCTCAAGGGCTCCCCTTGAGATGGTTCTGCGGGAGTGGAGCGGGCTTGGGTATAATCGCCGGGCAAAATTACTGCGGGAATGTGCGAAAGAAATAGTTGAAAAACACCGCGGCAAAGTCCCGAAGGACTTTGCCGCGCTGGTCGCCTTGCCCGCAATCGGCCCCTACACCGCCGGTGCTATCCGCGCGTTCGCGTTTAACGAAAAGGAGATATTCATCGAAACCAACATCCGCGCCGCGCTCATCCATCATTGCTTCCCAAAATCAAAAAAGGTACCGGACACAAAACTCACCCCAATCCTCAAAGACTGTCTCGTTCACACAAAATCCGCCCGCGAATGGTATTCAGCACTGATGGATTATGGAGCGCACATAAAGAAAACGACAGAAAACCCCTCCCGTCGCAGCAAGCACCACACTCGCCAGTCGCCATTCGAAGGTAGTCTCCGCCAATATCGGGGCATTATTTTACGCAGGCTTCTCAAAGGCTCCATGCCGCACAAAGCACTCCTTAACATCAACACCGAGCATTCTTACTTTTTGGAACGTGCACTTCGTGATCTTAATCGCGATGAGCTTATCAAGAAACGGAAGGGGAAGTGGTTGCTCGCCGATTAGCAACCACGTGCTGAGTAATATGTACCATGGTACATATTACTCAGCATTGCATTATTTTGATTTTTCGTCGGCGGTGCTACACACTCACAATCACGGGGATGACAATAGGGCGCTTTTGCGTTTTCATAAGCAAGAAGCGGGCGACGTTTTCGGCAAGATCTTCGCGCGCCATGTCCAAGTCCGCTGCGCGCGGGTTTTTCATCGACTGTTCGACGGCCTTGCGGATGATGAGGCGCGTCTGATCCATGAGGTCTTTGTTGTCGCGCAAATAGACGAATCCGCGCGAGATGATGTCGGGAGATTTGTGGAGTCTGCCCGTGCGGCGGTCGACAGTCGCGACGACGACGCAAAATCCTTCCTGGCCAAGCGCCTTGCGGTCGCGCATGAGGACGTCGGAGAGTTCGGAAACCGTGTGTCCTTCGACGACGCGCAGCTCTGACGGAGCTTTCACCGGCAGAATTTTAATCTTTTCACCATCGGTAATCTCAACAATGGAGCTGTTGTCGGCAATCACGATATTCTCGCGCTTGACGCCTAATTCTTCCGCGACGTCCGCGTGGACGCGTAGCATGTAGTGGTACCCATGGACAGGGACGAAGAATTTCTCCTTCACCTGCTTGTGGATCCACACCGCTTCTTCGCGGTTGCCGTGGCCGGATGCGTGCACATCAGACGCGTGGTACGTGATGATCTTCGCGCCTTGACGTGAGAGGTTGTCCTTCAATTTCTGCACCGCGCGTTCGTTGCCGGGAATGACCGACGAGGAAAGCACGATCGTGTCTTCCGGCTGCAAGCGGATGTATTTGTGCGATTTGTTGCCGATGCGAGCAAGAGAAGCGAATTCGTCGCCCTGTGCGCCGGTTGCGAGAATGACGATTTTTTCTTTCGGATAGCGTTCCATATCCTCGACGTTAATGACCGTGTCGTCCTTGTACTTGATGAGGCCGAGTTCGCGCGCGATCTCGATGTTGGTGCGCATGCTGCGGCCGTCGATCACGACTTTCTTTGCGTTTTGTTCCGCAAATTCCATAACGCGGATGAGGCGCTCCAAGTGCGACGCGAACATCGCGATAATCAGGCGGCCTTTCGCGTTGGTGATGATCTTCTCAAGCGTGACATACACAACAGACTCCGGAATTGAAAACCCCGGCTGCCAGACGTTGGTGGAATCCATAAGAAGCGCGAGCACGTTGCGCTCTTTGAAGATCGAGAATTCTTTCTTTTCCAAATCCGACGGCTCGCCGTCTTTGTGATTGAGCTTGATGTCGCCGGTGAAAACGACGTCACCCCACTTTGTCTCGATGATGATACCCATCGAATCGGGGACGGTGTGCGTGACACCGAAAAAGCGGATCGTATGATCACCAAGACGGATCACTTCGTCTTTTTCGACTTCGCGGATCACGACGGGTACTGCTTGTGCGAATTCTTCCTGGCGCTTCTGGATCATTTTGCCAGTGAGGCGGCGCGTGTAGATAAGCGGATTCCCAATGCGGTCAATAATGTAAGGAATCCCACCAATATGATCGAGGTGGCCGTGCGAAATGAGGAGGCCGCGCACTTTGCTGCGACGCTCTTCGAGATAGCCGGTGTTTGGCAGAATATAGTCGATGCCCGGCGTGTCGTCCTCCTTAAATTGGAAGCCCGCATCGAGGACAAAGATGTCGTTGCCGACTTCGATCGCCGTCATGTTGCGGCCGATTTCTTCGACGCCGCCTAAGGGAATAATGCGCACGACGTTCTCCGCGATCGGCGGCACCGGCGCGTTCGGGCGCTGCTGGGTACGCGTCGTTGGCGACGCGTGTTCGACGCGGACTTTTTGGTTGCGGCGCGGGCGCGGACGTTGCATGCCGCCGCCAAAGCGGCGTCCGCCGCCTGGACGTGGTCCGCCCGGTCCTTGCGGGCGGTGGCCTTGTGGACGTGGACCCATGGGACGCGGCGTATGCGGACGCGGATGCACAGGTCGAGGTGACATTGGTACAGGAACTGGTCCTGCGTTTGAGCCTTGTGGCTCTGGTGTAAACATGTTCATAGTTTTGGTAAAATTTTCAATTTTTAATTTCGCCATTCAATCAATGAATCAATTTTCAAAAATTAGAACATTGAAAATTCATTGAAAATTGGAAATTGAGAATTGAAAATTATGTTAATAATATTGTTAATAAGTTGTTCTAATTGGAAAAAATATTCCACACCCTCTCCGTATCCCGGTACCACTCGTGTACCGAAAGGAAGCGGTCGGAAGCGGTCGTCAGCGTACCTGCCCCTATGCCTTGGATGCGCCCCGGAACGACGTAGGCGAGTTGTGGAGAGTATAGAAACACGGCGGGCATATCTTTGTCAATGGCGGTGAGGAACTCCCGCAAAAAGCCATCGCGTTTTTCGGCATCGGTTTCCGCGCGTGCCGAGGCAAGTGTCTTATCGGCGGCGGCAGACGTATAGAGCGCAAGATTCAGCCCCGGGTCGTTGCGTTGCGATGAATGCCAGAAAGCGAAGAGGTCCAGCGAACGCCCGACGACTTCGCCGAAGAGGACGGCGTCATACGCGCGCGGCCGCAGGATCGACGTCTGAAATTCAGAGAGGGGATACACCTGCACGCTTGCCCCGATGCCGGCCGCGCGCCAGTTTTCAGCAATTTTCTCTGCCGTTGCGGCCAATTCTTCCGTATCAGCTGTCGCGAGCGTGATGGAAAGCGTCTCTTTGCCCTTCGTCCACGCGCCTTCGCTTGACGAGGCAGTTGAAAACTTCCAGCCGTTTCTCTCCAAGATGGCTCGCGCTGCGGCTGCGTGGTTCGTGATCGGTGTCGAAGTCGCTTCCGATATCTCGAGAAGGCCGGGAGGAATCGGCCCTGCAAGCACCGTCCCATACCCGCCGAGGACGTGCTCGATGATCCGCTCTTTCTCGATGGCCGCATCAAGCGCCGCGCGCACTTCCGGCTTTGCGAGGATCGCGGCGTGGTTCTGGTTTAGGAAGACGCCGAAGACGCGCGCAAGATCGAGCCGCATCAGATCGCCCTCTTGGATGTTGCGCGCAAGCGTCTTTGGCGAATCCGCAACGAAACTTTCGACATCTCCCCCCTCATATGCCGCAAGCAATTCGTCCATATTTGCGAAAGCGCGGTAGATGATGCGGGTCAGATACGGGGAACCGAGCGCAAAGCCGCGGAACGACTCAAGGACGTATTCCGTCGGTGCGCCCGTCGCGTCAAACGTGGCCTTCTCGACGCGGTACGGCCCGCTGCCGATCGGATGCGTATTCAAAGAACTGAAAGGAAATTCTTCCGCCGGCACGTTTTCCCACACGTGTTTTGGCACGATGCCCAAGGTCGCGTTCTCGCGGAACGGCGCGTACGCGTGGGGAAGCGTGAAGACGAGCGTGCGCTCATCCGGTGCGCTCGCGCTTACTCCCTCCCAGTCCGCGCGGCGCGGGCTTTTTGTCTCTGGGTCCTGGGCAAGTGCGATCGTGAAAAGCACGTCGGCAGCCGTGAGGGGCTCTCCGTCGTGGAACGAGAGCCCTTCGCGCAAATGGAATGTATACGTCGTCCCGTCTTCGGAAATTTCGTATGCGGACGCGAGGTCGGGAACATACCCGCCGTCCTCTTCGGCCCGGAGGAGACCCGAATAGACGAGCATCGTCAAATCCTGGTCGGGCTGCGACGCGGCGAGAAGCGGATTCACGAAGCGCGGCGTGCCGACGGCGCCCTCGACAAGTACGCCGCCGCGCGCCGGGACTTCTGTCGATACCGACGCATTGACGTTTGCCAAGAGGACGAACGCGCTTACGCCAAGGAGAAGCGAGAGCCCATACAGGATGAGCCGCTCCGCAGGAGAAAACGCGCGCAACAGCCGATGCAGGGTGCCGAACAATCGCGGTTTGCGCTTTGTGACGATCGCTTCGTATGACGGGATAGTGGTATTTTCAAATTCCATGCGGAATAACAAGGAGACAACTCCAACGCGACGCCCCTGTGTAGCGGGCTGCGTTTAGCTGATAAAGATGTGGGTGAGTGCAGACAATGCAAACAATACGGCAAGGACAATAGTAGCGCGGAAGAGGGTTTTTTCAAGCCCCCGGCGTGTGTGGAAACCGGAGCTGAAGTTGTCAGCACCGAATGCGCCCCCAAGCGATGCTCCTGTTCGTTGCAAGAGGATTGCAACCATGAGGAGTACCGAGAGGACGATCTGCACATATGGCAGTACCGTCGCGAGTTCCATGGGTGAGAGCATATCAAATGGAGGGAGTGGGGTCAATGCTGCGGCGGTCTGCCACAGCCGCATGCCTCCCTCGGGTCGCTATCTGGCGTTGCTACGCCAGCGCTCGGGCTCGTCGCCGTCGCTCCTGCGCAGACCCTCGTGAAGCATGCGCCTGCGTCATCCCGCCTTCCATAGTACGTGTAGTGGTAAAAGAAGAGCCGGCCGTCGCGCTATCGCGCTCGGCCGGCTCGAATGCATCTTACACGTGTGCAATCATGTTTGCTGCGGTCAACGCAACGATTGCGATTGCTTGAAAGAAGCTGCGCTCAGTCGCGCATTCCCAGTCTCGATTGGTGTAGGCTTGAAATGCAAAATTCGCGGCTATACAGCCCAGTGCTACGCCTATAGTGGTCATGGCTTGCTCCCTTAGTTGCCGAGAGTAAGATACAATTTATATATAATACTGTCAAGCTCAAAAGGTTGACCCGACAGCCTGTCTTACATATACTGCACGCGATTTAGAAACCTAGCAGATAAAGAAAATATGGCCAAAAAGCAGAAGAAATCTCCGAAGAAAGCAGCGAAGAAAAGCGCCACAAAGGCGTCTCCAAAAAAGGTCACTACAAAAACAGGTCTCCAGCCGATCGGCGACGGCGTGCTTATTGCGCCTGAAGCTGCCGAGACGACTTCACCATCTGGCATCATCATTCCTGACACAGTGAAGCAAGAAAAGACGACCTTCGGCCGCATTGTTGCCGTGGGTGAAGGCCGCATCGGCGAGAATGGCGCGCTCATTAAGATGCGCCTTTCCGCAGGACAAAAAGTCTATTTTAATCCGGGCTGGGAAAACGAAATCGAATACCAGAGCGAGAAATATTTCCTCGTCCGCGAATCAGACGTCAAAGCCGTAATTAACTAATCGCTAAACTAATTTTCCGCAATACCGTATGGCAAAAGTAATTCTTTTTAACGAAGACGCCCGCAAAGCGATGAAGAAAGGCATCGATACCGTCGCGAATGTCGTGAAAACGACGCTCGGCCCCCGCGGCCGTAACGTCGCGCTCGAAAAAAGCTGGGGCGGTCCCACGATCACCAACGACGGTGTCTCAATCGCGAAAGAAATCAAGCTCTCGAACAAATTTGAAAACATGGGCGCGGAAATCGCAAAGGAAGTCGCTACCAAGACGAACGACAAGGCGGGCGATGGAACGACTACTTCTATCGTGCTGTTCCAGGCGATGGTGGAAGACGGCCTGAAGCGTATCGCGCTTGGCGTCAATCCGATGCAGGTGCGCGATGGCATTGAAAAAGCTGCGGCAGATGCGCAGATATTTCTCAAATCGATCGCAAAACAGATCAAATCTCCTGAAGAAACGAAGCAGGTTGCCGTGATTTCTTCGGAGTCGGAAGAACTTGGCGCGACTATCGCGGAAATCGTCGGCAAAGTCGGGAAAGACGGCGTCGTTACCGTGGAAGAGTCGCAAAGCTTCGGCATCGAGAGTGATTTCGTCGAAGGCATGGAATTCGACAAAGGCTACATCTCGCACTACATGCTCACGAATGCGGAGCGCATGGAGAGCGAAGTGAAAGACGCGCCGATCTTGATTACCGACAAGAAAATCTCGACGATCAAGGAAATCCTCCCGCTTCTTGAAAAGATGGCGCAGTCGGGGAAGAAAGATCTTGTCATCATCGCTGATGATGTGGATGGCGAAGCGCTCACGACGCTTGTCCTCAACAAGTTGCGCGGCGTTTTCAATGTCCTCGCCGTAAAAGCGCCTGGCTATGGCGACCGCAAAAAAGAGATGCTTGAAGACATCGCGATTACCGTCGGCGGCCAAGTGATTTCTGAAGAGCGCGGTATGAAGCTTGAGACGGCGGAACTCTCCGTCCTCGGCAAGGCGCAGCGTGTCGTCGCCACAAAAGACTCCACGATCATTATCGGCGGCAAGGGCGCGAAGAGTGCGATCAATGACCGCGTGAAAGAACTGCGCAAGCAGGCTGAAATGTCCGATTCGAAATTCGACAAGGAAAAGTTGCTCGAGCGCGTCGCTAAATTGGCAGGTGGCGTGGCAGTCATCCGCGTCGGCGCGGCGACGGAAACCGAGATGAAATACCTCAAAGACAAAATTGAGGACGCGGTGAACGCGACTAAGGCTGCGATTTCAGAGGGAATTGTCGCCGGCGGCGGCTCAGCGCTCGCGAGCGTAAGCAAGGAATTGAACGCGAATCTCGAGAAGTACAAGAAAGACGAGGCCGAGAACCAGGCATTTCTCGCAGGCTATTCGACCGTCATTAATGCGACGCTCGCGCCTTTGCGCGAGATCATAAGGAACGCGACGCACGATGTTGGCGTGGATAGCGCGCTTATCGTCGCAAAAGTGATCACCGACAACGAAGGCTATGACGCAAAAAGCGGGCAGATGGTGAAAGACATGTTCAAGGCGGGTATCATTGACCCGGTGAAAGTCACGCGCGAAGCGCTCGTGAATGCGGCGTCGGCTGCGGCAATCTTCCTCACGACCGACGCTGCCATAGCGGACGAACCTGAAAAAGAAAAGGAAGCGCCACAAATGGGTGGTGGTATGGACGGGATGTGATGTAGACTTTCAACAAGGAAAAGGCGCGGCCGCGCG
>JBBUCP010000097.1:8500-15629 GCA_038057725.1 Patescibacteria group bacterium
CCGCGGAAGGGCGTGCGTGGCGGGCCGAGCACCCTTCGGGAGCGGGGGCGACGGCGCGGGCCTCGGGGCGATCCGGGGACCACCCCGTGGTGGCGGTGACCTTCTGGGAGGCGGAGGCCTACTGCGCGTGGCGCGGCGGGGCTTTGCCGGGCCGCGCCTGTTTAAAATAGCTGTACAATAGATGCATGTTCCGTCTTGCTGCTCTCGGGTTGTTTCTCGTCGTCGTACTTGTTGTGGGCTCTTCTGCGGAAGCGCGCTACATCGACGCCGACATTCAGTGCCCCGCGGGCGGGCAGGTGAACCAGAAGTGCAAAGATAATACCAACGGCTACATCACTTCAGGGCATTGCACGCACATTTATGTCTGCAAGGCGGATAATTACAAAAGCGGGCCGCCTAAAATCTGCACCGGTGGCAGCGCGGACTGCCCAAAAGGCGGCGACTATCCAGCGCCGCTGCCGTACCGCGCCCCTATCGTGATCGCGTCGGGTTCTCCCATGGTCGCGCCGACCACGATTTCCAACGTCGAACAGAACGTCCTCAACACCGTCTTCGGTTCCTCCGCGTCGACCGGCATTGATTTCGAGGAAGTCAGTGCCGCCGCGAACGCGCAGCTGCACGCCCTCCAGGGCGAACCGGAAGGCGAGGCGGAATTTCTCGAATTCTCGCCGGAGTCGTTCGACGAAGAAACAAGCGCCGTCTTTGATTCGCTGCGCGATTCCGCGATCGCACTTATGCCTGGGCGGCTGCCGGAAAACTCGGCGCAGCAATCCATCGCCGAGCGCCTCGCATACGCAAGTGGCGGTTCATTCCTCGCTCCCGCCTATGGCACGGGCTCCGGATCGGACGAAGAAACAAACGGCTCGCTGCTTTTGAAAGGCGCCCTTTCCGTCCCGGCGCTCTTTGGAAAGGCACTCTCGCTCGCGGCACAAGCCCTGATAGGGATCCTCATCGCGGATTTCTCGCTTGCGTCGCGTCATTGGCACGAGGCCGGTGCGGCCACGGCCGCCGCGTTCTCCCTCCTTGGTGACATCGTGGTTCTCCTTTTCAAAATGCTCCTCGAGTACCTAACACGGTTCATATGAGCATGATCGTCCGCATCGTGTGTCTTTTCGCTCTGCTTTGTAACCCGGTGGTGGCGGCCGCGCAAAGTGGCGACGAGAACGCTGCGTGCGTTCCCGGCAACTACAAGTACGAATATACAAAAAAAGACGCGCCGTGCGACAAAGAGAAATGCATGCTGCATTTCCCGTGCGAAGGCCAATTTGCGAAGGGTATGTGTGAAGCCGTGGGGAAATGCAAGGCGACGAGCGTGAAGATTTGTGAGCCGAATACCGGTACCTGTGAGTGGAGTAAGCCTCTACAGCCGACGCTTCCTGTCGCTTCGCCTCCGACGGGACAGCCGCCGATGCTCACGCCAATCTCAAGTGGAGAAAACCCGCTTTCGCCGGACATAACCGGCGCGTTCGACGACCCGAAAAGGGCGGCCGAGGCACGCGTCGATGCCGCTGCACAGCGCTTGCAGGAAGCGTTCGACAAATTGCAAAACGACCCCGCGAATTACAGCCAACATTTCGATGAAGTGAAAGCCGCGCAAGACGAGCTTGCCCGCGCTCGCAAGCTGGAAAGCGGAGCGCCCCTGGGGCTGAAGGACTACATCCGTGAATTTCTCGCGCCCAAAATGACGCCAACA
This sequence comes from Patescibacteria group bacterium, assembly GCA_038057725.1. GTDB lineage: Bacteria > Patescibacteriota > Minisyncoccia > Phycocordibacterales > UBA2100 > UBA10103. The sequence goes on from JBBUCP010000097.1 coordinate 10,194, forward strand.
AATGAGCTGCCAGACGGCACCGATGCACCGATCCGCATGCGTGAATGGTTCAACAATCTCGGCAGCACGTTCTCTGATCCCGACCAATTTGCCGACAGTGGCACCATCCTCAACGATGGCCCGCCCGTGCAACTTCTCTCGGGCGAAGCATTGGCACGCGAGTTCGAACTGCAGCGTCTCGAGCGCGATGCCGCAGCGACACTCGCGCTTGGCTACTATCCCGAGCAAACGGACGTGGAGCGCATGATTGCAGAAGTCCAGAGCGAAGGTCGCACGCCGTCGGAGATTCTTGGTGGCGCCGTCACCGGCGCGTGGGATTATCTTAAAAGTTGGTTCGTGCCTGCACCCGCTCTGGAATTGCCGGAAGTACCAAACGCGTTTGAATATGTGTATAGCGGCAACCTTGATCCGAACCCGGCAAGTCCGTTTGCGCTCGACTCACGCCTCGGCGAATTTGCGCGGCCGCTCACTTCGCCCTTCGATGGCTTGTACGATCCGGGGGATTGGATTGGCGATTTTAATCCAGGGGAGCAGGTAACGAGCGGCAATCTCTCGCCTGATTTGCGCGAACAAATCACGGCAAGCATTGTCGACGGCGGTCCGCAAGGGATCATTGATGACAAGGGAAGATTGTGGGGTCTCCAAGAACCAGGGCAGCCGATCGTACGCATCGATTCGGAGGAAGGGAGGAAGATTTCAGCGGCGCTTGGTTGTGACGGTTTGTGCTACGAAAGCGCGGCGGAAGAAGCTCTCGCGACACGGACACTGCCGCCGAACACGCCGCCGGTAACGCCGACGTTGCCCGAAAGTGTCCCGCCCGCGAGTCCACCTGCCACGCCTCCTGCGGTACCCACGACGCCCCCGTCGCAGCCGATAATTTCTCCTACGGCTCCTCCTTCGATTCCACCAAAGTCGTCTCCGGCAAGTCCTCTTTTGACGTCTCAAGTACCAACAGGAGGTTCATCCGGGGGCAGTAGTTTCTTCCAAGGCATGAACGGATTCCTAACGTCCATCGGCCAATTTCTCATCAGCCTTTTCGGATGGTTTTCAAATCAGCCCGCGGCGCCTGCTCCGCCGGCGCCGCAACAGCCGCAACCCCCCACGCCCGTCGCAACCCTCACGGCAAACCCGCCCGAAATCTCACGCGGCCAAACCTCGCGTCTCTTTTGGTCAAGCGTCAACACCGACACCTGCGCGATCTACCTCCCCAGCGGCGCAACGCTCATCAGCGGTACGGCAATGAACGGCACCGCCACCACCTCGCCGCTCCAAACCACAACAACCTTCCGCCTCACATGCACAAACGGCATTCAACATGCCGAAAGCGAAGCGACAGTGATTGTGGAATAATGTGGTATGGTATTGTCATGCCAACAACAGACGACATTCGAAAAATAGCGGCACCAATCCTTAAAAAAGCAGGCATTCGCAAGGCCGGTCTTTTCGGGTCGGCCGCGCGCGGAGATGTACATGCCGAGAGCGACATTGACATTCTTATCGAGCCGTCGAAGCCATTCGGTCTCTTTGATCTGGTTCATGTCAAAAACGAATTGGAAGACGCTTTTCAGCGGAAAGTAGATGTAATCGACTATCGGTCGATTAAGTCGCGTATGCGCGGTTCCATCCTCGAAGATGAGATTGCAATCCTATGAAAAGGGATCCGTTGGTCTATATAGATGACATCCTCGAATCGATCGAGAGGATCGACGGATATGTGCGGGGGATGTCATTTGAGGAGTTCCGCAACGATAGAAAGACATTTGATGCGGTGGTCCGAAATATTGAGGTCATCGGCGAAGCTGTAAAAAGAATTCCTGAATCCGTGACCGCGAAATATCCTCACATCGCCTAGCGCGATGCAGCCGGAATGCGGGACGTCCTCATCCATGATTATCCCGATATCGTAATCGACACCGTGTGGGACACCGCAAAAGAGCATCTTCCGATTCGCAAAGAACAGATGCTTGAAGTTAAGAGAGATGTAGAAACTGCAGCGGGAGACTAAAAGGCGTATGAATGCGGCATGCAAACTATGCAGAAAGTTCTTACTTTCGAATCCAGATGGTAGAACGGAAAATGGATATACACCGGAACAAGAAAGACAACTTATTCGTGAAGCAAAGTACGCGGAGAAGTACGGTAAGCGGTATCATTCGGTACGTGAAGCGATGAACGACATTTTGGGGAAGAAGAAGCAACACGACGCCAAACACGTCCCCTCGGCACATGTACATGAAATCATGGTCATTCGTCACGACTGCGCGCTTCTCGACAAGTGAAGCGTTTGCATGGATTGTGTCAGGTGCCCGTTTTGTCGCGAGCGTGAAATCAAATCCTCGCTTAGACAGCAAGGCCTTGAGCTCTTTACGGACATTCTCATCGAGCAAAAATCGGATCGGTATTGACGACGACATTGTTCTTTTGGGTGATGGTGCTCGCGTAGTCGAGCGCAGCAGAAATTTGCGCGCGCGAGAGGCGCGTCATGAAAGTGTCTTGGATGGATTCGACCGATTCTCCGGCAGCGAGCAGCTGGAGTACTTGCCAGACCATGATGCGGGTACCTTTGAAGGTAGGCTTGCCATGGCAGATCTTCGTGTCGGCGACAATATATTTGTTGAGAACGATACGTTGGTTCATAGTCAGGCAAGTATATCACAATAATAAGATGGCGCTTTGCCATGACGGTTGTTAAAGCGGGAAGTGATGCTAGCGGTCTAACAATGCGTTGTCCCCAGACCCCGTTTTCACCTTGTGTTCATGGATAGCTATGGTATAATCGTGCACAGGTTTAACCGAGTCTTCAGCGCATAGGAGGAAACTGTGGGAATGTCGCTCAAGGTCGCAATCGGTCTCGCATCCCTTGTATACGGAGCCAGCCTCGAATCGGTATTCGCGCGAAGCGAGAAACGCATCATGGTCGTGAGTACCACGATCGATCGTCTGACCGGTGCTAAAGTGATAACGAAAAAGCCGCTACAGATGTACCGCGTCGAAAAGAAACCCATGACGCTGGAAGAATGCAACCAGCTCATGAAAAGGGTAGCAGCTGACGTAAGTGCATTGCTCGGAAACAGAGAATTTACTGAAGAGTCACATTGCGTTGAAAAGTGATTGTTAAGCGCTGGTGCGCAGCCCGCCGACAGACTATCTTGTCGGCGGCCTTTCTTTCGCTCTCAACACCTTTCATGAATTGCGCCTAAAATTGCGCTTAAAACGTACTACAATATGGGTAATGATTCGCGCGAACAGTGCCGCGTATTTTCTTGTGTGTGCGTGTATTCTTTTCACGCTTCTTTCACTTCCATTCATAACATGCGCAGATTGGTTCTTGACAGAAATATGCCCAAGTATATACTTCGGGATATGAATACGAAAACAACGATTCTCATTAAGGCAGACAAAAAGGTGAAAGCGGCCGCACAAAAAGCGGCAAAAGAGATCGGTATCCCGCTCGGGACGGTTCTCGGCATGTATTTGCGAAAGTTTGCGAGAGAGAGGCGCTTCGAGTTCGAAGCGCATCGGATGTCCGCAAAATTGGAAAAAGAGCTCGCGGAAGTGGAGCGCGACATGCAACGCGGTAAAAATATATCCCCAGCCTTTTCTTCTCCGGATGCCGGAATCGCGTACCTTCACTCGCTGAAAAAATGATCTCGCTCTCATACCACCGCCGGTTTGAGAAAAGATACATGAAGTTCAATGCTCGCGAACGCGAGCGATGTGATGAGCGTCTTCGTCTTTTTGCCCGGGAACCATTTCATCCGCTACTCTACAACCACCCATTGAAAGGGAGATACGAAGGATACCGGAGCATCAGTATTGGCGGCGATTTGCGCGCAGTATACAAGGATATCGCCGAGAACGCTGTGCTCTTCACACATATCGGCACCCATCCTGAACTGTACGGATCTTGAGACTTAATCGCCAAAATGAAGGGGCAGTATTGGTTCAATAATCGCTATCCACAGCCGCCGCTTTCACCTTGCGTTCATGAATGGGTGTGGTATAATGCCCGCGGCACTGGGTTGCCTACAAAAACCCCTGAAGCCGAACACCGACTTTTTGATTAATCGATGTTGCTAATGGACTCAATATAGCACGTCGTTGTTTCTCCTCCCTTCTTTTTTGCACGTTTTCCATCTCGATCTCCCACGCCTCCTCGGGCGTTTTGAAATTAAGTACTTTCATATATCGAGTCCGAAGAATTGTTTCGATCTCTTTGAATCGTTCGTTCGATACAGACGAGAGATTCGTTTTCTTCGGTACGTATCGCCGTACACACCGGTTGCGGTTCTCGACGGTACCTTTCTCACTTGATTGATACGGGTGACAAAAGAAAACGATCGCGTCAAGAAGTGCCGAGAGCTCAATATGTTTTTGAAATGAGAGATCGTTGTCGAGCGTGAGCGATTTCAGCGGTACGTCTCGCAGTGTTGTTGCAACGAGCGCGTTAATGTGCGCAGTTGATTTGTTGTCGGTATACACCAGAAACGGATACCGTGTTTTCCGCTCAACGAGTACGAGGAGCGAGCCTTTTCCGTCTTTCCCTGATTCAATGAAGTCTCCCTCAAAATGGCCGAATTCCTTGCGTTTTTCGACTTTCTTCGGTCGTTTGTCGATCATGATGCGTCCATCAATCGAGACTTTCCGTGTTCCACGCTTCGGGCCACCGCGTCTCTTCACGGCCTTCGAGTACAGATGTTTTTCAATCTTTCTTCCGTGCGGGGAATGCACGAATTTGTATATCGCTTTTGTGCTTGCGCGTTGAATACCTGTTTCGACATTCTTGAGTCTTCCTGCGATCGCCTCCGGTGACTGGTCGTTTTCAATGTTTGTCGTCACATACTTTTTTAATACTGGATCCATTGCGACTTTCAAGCATTGGAGTTTTGAACGCTTCCGCCGCAGATATGCTTTTTGTTGTGCCTGTTGCCGTGTGTATTTTGTGCGCAGACGATTGCGCCGCAACTCATCTGAAATGGTTCCGGGACTTCTCCCCACCATCCGTGCGATTGCTCGCACTCCTTTTCCTGATTCGACCGCTCGTTCAATCCGCCGCCTCTCGTTCTCATCAATGTGTGTGTATCCCATACGTTGTGATCGTACAGGTGTTCGGCTTCAAAGGTGAATTCGCGTTGCCAGGAGATTCCGTCGTGGAAAACAAGTTGAACACGCTTTTCAGCAGACTTCCAGAGTGGACAGGCCGCGTTTCGACCGTGCTGAACGCCGCGCTTGTGCTCGGCTTGGTCGCGGCAGCGCTCGCGTTGCCGCAGATCACGAACTGACGTCCGGCATGAGACTGCCGACCAGCGTATGGCCCGTTGTGAAAAACAGCGGGCCTTCTCTTTTTATACTTTCAACACCTTTCATGAATTGTGCCGTTTAAGCGAGCAAAAGCGTACTACAATATACGGAATGATTGGCGCGAACAGGGCCGCG
>JBBUCP010000098.1:0-7983 GCA_038057725.1 Patescibacteria group bacterium
CCGCTCCTTTCCGATTGGGCGGCGCTCGCGTTCGCGGCAACGCCGGAACATGAATCAGAAGAGACGAGTCTTCGCCAGTACCTCACGAGTGCGCCGACACATTTCTCGAGCGTCACCGACTACGAGCGCCGCGCAATGGCACTCATGGCGCTTGGCGTGAATCCGTATTCGGGAACAGCGGTCGATTATATTTCGCACATTGTCTCTTCTTTCGACGGCGCGCAATTCGGCGATGCGTCGTTTGTTAACGACGACATCTTCGCACTCTTCCCACTTCTCTCCGGCGGCTACAGGTCGGAGGACGAAATCATTCGGAAAACGGCTGCGTTCATTATCGGGAAGCAACGGTCTGACGGATCGTGGGATGGCAGCATCGATTTGACCGCGGCGGCAGTGCAAGCGCTCTCATCACTCCGATCTCTTCCTGACGCGCAAGACGCCCTTTCGCGTGCAACCACGTATCTGCATGCCGAGCAGCAGGCAAATGGCGGTTTCGGGAATAGTTTTTCGACAAGCTGGGCGCTGCAGGCGATCCATGCGCTGCACGCCGACCCCTGGCTGTATAGTGGAAAATATCCTGAGGATTATCTTGCCGAGGTGCAATCGTCCGATGGCGGACTCGAACCCGCAACGACTGACAACCGCATGCGAGTCTGGTCGACGGAATATGCGATTCCCGCCGCGCTCGGGAAACCGTGGCTCTCCCTCATGCACTCGTTTGAGAAAACGGCAGTGCCGCACATGGCGAGAGACTCCCAAACGCCGCCCGATGTAACAGTAACGACGTCCGCAACCACCTCGCCCGCAGTGGAAGAAAGCATCCCTCATGTTGTTGCGCCGGAGACGGTCGCCGCTCTAGCAGAAAATCCGGTACCCCGGCCGCGCGCAACGCAGACACCCACGCAATATGCGCGCGGGACTGCGCCAGTGCTCATGAAAATATCGTCCGCAACGCAAGTTGCCGCTGCAGCTGCAATCATAGACACGCCTTCCGGCTCGGGCATCTTTGCGCGCCTCCTCGGCTGGTTCGGGCGCGTGGGCGCAATGGTACGGGCGATATTGTTCTAACGCGTCAGTAGTGCGGAGATTGTTCTTTGACGTGAGCACGATGCGCGGCGAGGCGCGCGAAATCGCCTGCGCCGGCGGCACCTGCGAAATCGAACCGGTTCCCGCGGCGACTTAGCGCGGCACTTCTTTTAAATGCTCGACCGCGCGCCTCAGTACTCTGTCTTCGTTGTCGAAGGTATCCGAAACCTGCACCTCGATATCCGGCGCAATGCCTCTGCCTTCCAATTCCTCTCCATTGAGACGCCGTATTCGCCATGAGGATACGAGTAATTCATAAGGAATGTTTCCGAGCATCAGCGGAACAGAGTCAGCATTGCCCGATCCACCCCCGGTTTTCCCGCCAACAGTAATCGCACGTCCCGTATCCTTGAGCATAAGGATGAACATTTCATTGGAGCTTAAACATCGAGGTCCCGTGAGAATGACGATCGGAGTGTCGGAAAACGGCCTTCTCGCGTTAACGATCGCATCATCTTCATCGATTTCAATCGTGTTGGGCGAGTGACGCCGAAGAACTCTCGTGTATTTGGTGTCGGCGGAGAGGAAGTGCCCCGCGAGGTTCGATGCCGCCTCGCTATTGCCACCTCCATTTTCCCTTACGTCGATGATAAGGCTGGAAATGTCGCCGAGTTTTTGTATCGCCTCCCATGCTTCATCTCCCGTGTTCTCACCTTTTTTATTGAGGAGCCACTGGCCCACGCACACGTATCCAATACTGTCGTCGAGAATGCGTGAATGTACAACATTTTTGATGCGTTCGAATTCAATATCGTCCATACTTCCCTGCAGTGCCCGCCGCAAGTGCGTATGCGAATTTTTCAGAACGTCGAGGGCATTGGTGACCGCTCGCACAAACTCTGCATGTCGCATCTCCGTTGTACCAAATGCTACCTGCTCCGTTGCTGTGACGAACGCATCGCGCTCACTCTCGTCTCGGAACGGAAATACGTCCTCAATCTTTTTCTTGATAACTCCTGCGGTGTCCAATATTTCCGCGCGGTTCATCAAGCGCTCTTCCCCTGTTCGCAGCGTCTCGGTGTTCATACATCGTATTCTACCTAGCAAATACGAATTGGGGAATACGTATGAATAGAGGGGTGTCACCACTATTCCGCGTAGCCATCAGTCGATCTGTTCAAAATGTGATCGGACTGCGCGCAGCGTCTTCGCATCGAGCATGCCGACCGTGCGAGCGATGTTTCGCGTATCGATGCAGGCGATCTTGAGGACGCGCACCAGCGACGCGCCGGGTAGCCCCGCATGATCCAAATTGCCGATCGCAACATCGTGCGGCCACGTCTCCCGCTTCGAACTGGTAATCATCATGATCCAGACGATGCTGAAGTCTCCAATTTTCCAGGGACCCGCATACACGAGCGCCGGACGGATTTTCGCCTTCCGCCCGTCTGCAAAGGGAAACATCGTCACAACGACGTCCCCTTTTTGCAGCTCACGCATACTATTTCGCTTTCTTCACCAACGAATCGTATATATCATCGGCCGGATCACTCCACTCGGTAAATGCCGCGAGCGGGTTATCAAATGGGTCATTCGGATTAAAACCATTGCCGAAGGCGGGGATAATTCGTACCAACGGCCTACCCGCACGCTCGACGATATACGTATCGCCGCGTAGTGAGACCCGGTTCATTATCTCGCCAAAACGGCGGCGCGCCGTCATCGCGGATATCTTCGTCACTTTGCTCACATTTCTCTTTGTTTTTACTGGTTTGCGCCGAGAACGCCCTGCGCTCTGCGTAGGGATGAATCGGCGCGCTTTCAAATAAGTGCGGCCGGTGGGCCGCTCCTCTTCCAGCAAAAAAGCCCGGGTGCCGTCCGCCGAACGCCCCGCCCTCCGGGTTGGGATCGAGCGGACGACCTTTTTTACCGTACTCATGCAACCATGCTAATTGATAGAATCGTATACGTCAAGCGCAATGTGCGTAGCTAATACGAAGGCTTCTGTTCTTTCACACCAGCACGGTGCGCGGCGAGGCGCGCGAGGGCGAAAAGCGCGCTTGAAAGGCGATTGAGGTACGGTACGACGTCCTCCCGTAATGCAGCATCGTGCAGTGTGACGATGCTGCGCTCCGTCCGGCGCGCTATGGTGCGGGCCACGTCGAGCGCACCCGAGAGCACCGTCGCGCCGGTAATCGTGAACGACGTAATGGGCGGAATCTCCGCCTCGATCCCCGCGATGGCATCTTCGAGCAAGGAAATGCGCTCGGGTGAAAGCCCTTTGTGGGCACCGGCCAGGAGCGCCTGTACGACAAAAAGGTCTTCCTGGATCGCAGCGAGCCGGCTCTTGATGTCGCGAGCGGTCGCGGCAAACGCGAGCGCACGACACATGCCGACATACGAATTAAGCTCGTCCAAATTCCCCAACGCCTGAACCCGCGGCTCGTCCTTCGCAATCCTCTCTGTGCAGCCAAAGAGTTTTGTCGTCCCGTTGTCCCCCTTGCCGGTGTAGAGCATTCCCGTATACTAGCAACATATAGATGGTTATCAATGTAATACAATACGCTAATCGCATTGCAATATGAATAATCGCCTCGTCAACATCGCCTTGTATATCCTCATTGCAGCAGGGATATTCGGCCTCGTCTTTTATTTCGCCTCGCCTGCGGCGCTCACGCGGGACGACGCAGAAATGCAGGATGCGCCCGGGACGATTTCGGTATCGCTCACGATTGACCGCACCCTCCCCAAAGAAACGCACGAAGTTGCGGCCGGAACATCAGCGCTCTTTTTTCTTACCGCCGAGGCGCGAGAACACAGCATCAGTATTGCGGTGAAAGAATACGCCGGCATGGGAAAACTCGTCGAGGGAATCGGCGATCTGGCAAACGGCACTGACGGAAAATACTGGCACTATTACGTAAACGGGGCGCTCGCCCCCGTCGGCGCGGCCGCGTACGTCCTCAAGGAGGGCGACGCGATCGAATGGCGATTCCACGAACCGGACGAGAGCCTATGAAGAAAGAAATTTTCTCGCGACTCGCCGAAGCGACGGCGCTTATAAGCGCCGTCGCGCTCTCGCGCCTCATACCGCACCTCCCCAACGCGACCCTGGTGAGCCCCGTCGCACTTTATGCCCGCTCGCGCTTCGGCCCCATCGGCATCATGATCCCCTTTCTCGGCCTCTTCGCGACGGATCTGATTCTCGGCCTCTACAACGTGCGCCTGCTCGCAAGCGTGTACGCGTCGTTCGCGCTCGTGTTCCTCCTCGGTAGATTTCTCACACACGAATCATCGATTATTCGAATTACGTCCGCGAGCGTCTTTGGAACGACACTCTTTTTCCTCATCACGAACACCGCCGTCTGGGCGCTCTCGGCGTGGTATCCGCACACACTGACAGGTCTTCTCGCCTGCCTCGCCGCAGGGCTTCCGTTTTACGGCTACATGCTCCTTGGTGACTGTGTCGGCACGCTCGCGCTCTTTAAGGCTCCGGTACTCGCATGTTTCCGAATCCGGCCTATTCGAATGACGATTGTTCCTACCCGTTGATTACCCACATTACTTTTCAGCAACGCTGCAGCTGCACTTTGCTTCCGCCTCATTGCACATCGCGCACTTTTGCATGCAATGTTCGCCGCCGCACGAATGATTCGCATCGTGCTCCTTCGCCTCCACACCGCACATATCGCACTTATAACCTTCCGTCGCACCACCACATGTTGTACAACCCATACGCAAATGACAGATAAAACTTCTTTTAATGCGTACACTCTAACATGTCAGCCGAATACCAAGGTCTTGTCCGATTCTTCCACTATTTTCAACAGATCAACCATGGTGGTAACGGGGCAGATTTTGCTTCCGTTCTTGGAGCGGATATTGAGACAGCTCTCGCAAGCAAGAAGTACTCCCGCCAGATTTTTGAATTCCTCGATCTTCTTCGAGATATCAAATTCAGGGGTATCCATCAGGTCTTCCGCCTCCACTCCTTCGCTCATCAGCACCATCTGCACAGAGTGGCCCGTTTTGAGTGCGGTATTGGCAAACCGAAACGTGTTCCAGACGTGTTCCAGTTTGTTGGATTGCAGAACGATGCCGATTTTCATAGTCAGGTCATTCTACCCTAAATTTCATCATCATCCCCGATTCAAGGTGCTCTGCGATATGGCAATGCGCCATCCACGTACCGGGGTTTGAAGTATCGAGGACGATATCCACCGTTTCGCCCGCTTTCACCAGCACGGTGTCTTTCCATACCAGATTCGTTTGCGGCACACCATCCCGGGCAACAACCAGGAACCGTTGCCCGTGAAAATGGATCGGGTGTTGCATCGGATGTATCGATTTCGGGTCGTTGAAGATGCGGATCTTTACCGGGGAGCCCTTTTTGAAGGTCCAATCAATGTCCATATTTTCCTTGCCGGTATTCTGATCGACGATCTTCCATTTTGCAGAATCTGTATTCGACATCGCATTCATCATTGCCATGTCGTCCTCCCATTCGATACCGCCTTCGGGCACACCCATGGACATCATTCCTCCTCCCATCATCGAACCATCCGGCATCATGTGGCCGCCTCCGCCCATCATGTCGACAGTGAGCGCGATTCGCTTGTCCGGAGCTTTGCTGAAGGATGCGCGGAAAGGATCAATGCTTGCGATCGTTTCTTCGTGCGTCCGCCGTACAAATTCATTCGCGTACGAAGTCCCCACGCTTTCACTCGACACGTGTACTTCTCCAAGCGCATACGTCCTCTCTGGCGTCCGATTCTCCACAGTGAACGTGCCGCTTGTATCGAACAACACTTCCACGATCGCCCGTTCCGACGGCCCGAGGACAACCGCGTCTCTCCATTCGTCATGTTCGTATGCGCCGTTATCTCCTCCCACGAGCTTCATCCGCGCACCCGCTATCGCGAAATTAAATGGGCGCGCATTCGCGGCATTGGTAATATAGAAGCGGACCACTTCACCTTTCTGGACGGCAAGCGTGTAGTCCGTCTCACCGTTCACGAGCATCACGTTGCCAAATCGCCCCATGAGCGTGCGGTCGGCGCCGCGCGTACTCAGGTTGATCTCTCCATTCTCAATCAAGATGTCGTCGAGAAAGAGCGACACCTCGCGATTCACCGGCGACCAGTACTCGGCATCCGCCGGGACGACGAGAAAGCCGCCGTAGAGTCCGAGTTCCTGCTGCAAGTCCTCTCGCACATGCGGGTGGTACCAGTACATGCCGGCGTCCGGGAATTTTAGTTTGTAGGAATACGTCTCACCTGATTCCATTTCTTTTTGCGTCGTCTGCGAGCCGTCGAACGCGTTATCCATCCGCACGCCGTGCGAGTGGAGCAGCGTCTTCATGCCAGTTTCGTTGGTAAAGTTGATCGTGACCTCCGCGCCTTGCGCGACTTTAATAAGCGGCCCCGGAATCGAGCCATTGTAGGCAAGCATCCGCTCTGTCGTGCCGTTGATTTCTTTTTCAACGAACGCCGCGACGAGATCGTACGTATCGCCGTCTGCAAGCTCGACGATCTGACTCGCCTGCGCGACCGGCAAAGGGATAAAGTAATCCCTGCTCGCATACACGAGCACGCCGAGTGCCACGGCAAGTAAACCTATAATGCCCCACTGCGTCCTACTCATAGTGCAATTCTATTACATCTTTGTCCCTCATAATGTACCGTTCGTATTCCGTGTTCTCCACGCCATTCACCGTCATGCGCATGTTCGATCCGAACGAACGCATGTCCTTCCCCCAATTCTTGAAGAATTCTCCGAGCATCGCATCCTCGGTGCGCACCATGCCGCTGAATTCGAGATGAACGACGCCCTGCGCCGCGTCTTCTGTGTGCGTATGCATGGGGCTATGTGTCGCACCAATGCCGATATTTGCGGGAATTTCCTGCTTTTCGCCCTTCACATAGATCGCGAGGGTCGGGTGGGAGTGCATGCCATTTCGCGCGAGCACATCCGGATCGCTCTTTGCAAGGCTGTTCGTCCACCACACGCCTCCGATGAGGAGTGCGACGACAGCGCCGATACTCAATATTGTTTTCATGTATTTCTAGATAACTTCTAATGAAGCGACCTAGAAATGGAAGTGTTCCTGGCGATTTAAAATCCCTCGTGAAAAAAGTTCCTGGAAGAGGGTTGGCTTATCCGGCGCGCGGCTGCGTATATGTACGTATGCGCATTGTGGCTCGGGCATAGTTAAAAGTTCCCACTGTCGCAGTGCAACGAGCACAAGCGCCGCCATGAGTAACTCCGCAAAAATCGCCGCGAATGCGATCTGCCAATTCCGAATATGGTCAAAAACGCTCATCGAGCACATGGCTGTTTCCCCCATCGCAAAAGGACATCCCATCTCGTGGTGGATCATCGGCGTTGCGAGCATAAGCGGCATCCCCAACACCGCTACAATGACGATTACCCCCAAGAGGAACGGCATGTACGCGCGCAAGTTCATGCGTCCACTGTACACCTCGCATATTTTGACGCAAGTTTTGCACGGTATACTTGCGGGAGGTCGTTATCAATAGTAATCCAACACATTTTATATGATGGGAGGATATGGAATGATGGGCGGCGGAGGCGTCATAGGCCTTCTCTTCTCGATAGTGGTACTCGTCGACCTGATTCTGGTCGGTGTCTGGCTCTGGCAGCATATTTCGAAGAAATAGCATGTTTGGTTCGCGAAAATATCCGCCAGAAGGCGGATTTTTTCGCTATAGCTGCTGTCGCCGCAAGAGGACGGCGTTGATAGCGACAATGACAGTCGAAAGCGACATGAAAATCGCGGCTATTGCGGGCTCGAGGATGATGCCTTGCGCATATAAGACGCCTGCGGCCAGTGGGAGTGCGATTACGTTATACCCCGTCGCCCAGAAAAGATTCTGGATCATTTTTGAATACGTCATTCGGGACAGTCTGATTATCTTCGCGATATCCCGAGGATCG
>JBBUCP010000099.1:0-2024 GCA_038057725.1 Patescibacteria group bacterium
ATCAGGGTATCCGAGCGTCACAAACGGCCACTGGCCCGAGGAGAACCACGTATCAAACGTATCGGGGTCTTTGCGCATCGCGCCGCCACACTCCGCGCATTTGTTGATGGCGTCGCTGAGGTCAATCGTAGCGAATTCGCACTTTTCACAGAGTTTCGCCGGAATCGGGATGCCCCACACGATCTGCCGCGAAATGTTCCAATCGTGCGTATTTTCAAGCCAATGCCGCAAGATCTTGTCATGGCTTTCCGTGAGCACTTTCACCTCGCCTTTGTCCAAGGCTGCAAGCGCCTTTTCTGCCAGCGGCTTCATTGTGACAAACCACTGCGCCTTCACCTGCGGCTCGATTACGCGCGAGCATTTGTAGCACACCGGCACTTCGTGTACGTATTTTGCATCAATTTTCTCCACGAGTCCCTTCGACTGCAATTTTTCAACGATCTTCGCACGCGCATCCTTAATGTTCATTCCTGCGAACTCTCCGGCAATCGGAAGCAGCTTTCCGCGCCAATCAATAATCTGTTCGAAAGGAAGATCGTGCCGCTGCGCGATCTCAAAGTCCGTCGCGTCGTGCCATGGCGTGATCGTCATGACGCCCGTTCCGAGTGCCATATCAATCGATTCGTCTTTCACAACCGTCGCCGTGATTTTTCCGTTGATCCATTCGCATTCAAATTGTTCGCCGTCTTTGTATGCAGCGTATCGCGCATCATCCGGGTGCATCACCACATATTTATCGCCGAATTTCGTCTCCGGTCGCGCAGTTGCGATAGTAAACGGCCCATACTTCAAATAATAGAAATTCTCCGTGCGTGTCTCGTGCTCGGTTTCGAGGTTCGAAAGGGACGTCTGGTGCTTTGGGCACCAATTGACGATGCGTTTTCCGCGATACAAGAGGTTGTCGTCGGCGAGCTGCTTAAACGTACCGTACACAGTTTTGATCACACGCTCATCAAGCGTGAACACCGAGCGCGACCAATCGCACGAAGCGCCAAGCTGTCGCAGCTGGTTCTCCATGAACGACTTGTTCGCCGTCGTAAAATCATAGATTTCTTTGTACAATTCTTCCGGCTTCATCTCGAAGCGCGAGCGGCCTTCCTTTTCCAATTTCTTCTCATACACGACCTGTGTCTCAAAGCCCGCATGATCCGCGCCCGGAAGCCAAAGTGCTTTTTTGCCGCGCATGCGCTCAAAGCGCGTCATAATGTCTTCGAGAGTCACAAAGAGCGCGTGTCCCGCATGCAAACTGCCATTCGCGTTCGGCGGGGGCATGATGATGGTAAACGGCTCGCTTCGCTCGCCCGGCAAGTTATCAGGATTGAAATATCCGCTTTTTTCCCATAAATCGTACATCCCCGCTTCTGATTCTGCGGGGTTGTAAGGCTTCATAAAGGCCTCCGGAACGCCATTTCGTGGCTCCATAAGGGCATCCTAGCACTAACTCGACCTTTCTTCACCCCCGCTTCAAGATGAGGTGGTACAAATACCATTTCGAATACGCTTCCAAGGAGGGCGTAAGTGGCGAGGGCTCGAGCATTGCACAGACAGTGCCGAGGCCTTTAACTATGTAATTTCAAATTACCGCTCGCACGAATCGAATCAGGTTCTGCGAATTCGCCTTTCTGTGCGCGGAAGTAGCCGGCAAGTGCAATCATGAGCGCGTTGTCGGTCGCAAGTTCCGGCGGCGGGATGAGGAGTTTCGTATTGTAGCCGTAGTCTTTAATTGCCTGCGCGAGCGACTCGCGGATATGCGTGTTTGCCGATACACCGCCACCGACGAGTATCGTCTCCGCTCCAAATTCTTCGATTGCCCGCATCGTTTTCGCAACCAAGACATCAGCGCACGCATTTTCAAATTCAAGCGCAATCGCTTTTCTGCGTTCATCCGTTAATTCTTCCGACTCCACGACTTTACGCACCGCCGTTTTAAGGCCTGAAAAGGAAAAATCATAATCATCCGAATCAATCATCGGCCGCGGCAGAGAAATGGCCAAGTCGGACTTAGCCATTATATGGCTAAGTCC
>JBBUCP010000100.1:0-4545 GCA_038057725.1 Patescibacteria group bacterium
GGCATCTTTTAATGCATCGAGTGAGTCGCCATGGGTGAGGACGCGCACTGAGGCGCCGAGCTCTTTCAAGAGCGAGGCGCTGGGTTTGCCGACGAGCCGGCCGGAGCCGACGACAACAGTCTTCTTTCCTTTCGCGTCGATATGCGCGAATTCAAGGATTTCTCGTATCGCTTCCGCGACCGGCGGTCGCACCATCGGCGCCGCGGAAATCCCGTCAACATCTTTTTCCGGCGGGATTGCGGCAAGCACTTCTTCGACATCAATCTGTTTTGGAAGCGGTAACTGAACAATGATGCCATCTGTCTTTGCGGCAAGCGCAATGACGGCGGCGACGGCGTCAGCCGTTGCCGCGCCTTCGGGAAGTTCTTCGCGCACCAGTTCGACGCCCAATCTTTCAGCCGCCTTCTGTTTTATTTTCACGAACGAATCGATGACGGGGCTCGCTTCGCCGATGATGATGCCGAGTTTCAATGCTTTTTTAGGAAGACGCGCATAGACGCCCTCCGCAATTACACGTCCATCAACAATCATGTAATTCCAAATTCCTTTTTAAGTTCCGCAATACCGTCTTCGAGTTTGAGGGTCGGTTCCCATCCGAGCAATTCCTTTGCCCGACGATTATCCGCGCATGCACGTCCCGGCTCGAGGCGAGCTTCGACGTGTTGCACTGAACCGCCGATGAGGCCGACGAGCGTGTTCACGCTTGTTTCCTTGCCCGTGCCGATATTGATGGCTTCGCCCTTCCCCACGTTGTCCGATTCCATCGCACACACATTGGCGCGCACGATATCCGATACATGCACATAATCGCGCGTATTCGTACCGTCGCCCCAGATTTCGATCGGCCGGCCTTCTTTGCGAAGGCGCAGGAATTTCCCTATCGCAAGCGCATACGCGCCGTTCGGATCAAGCCGCGGGCCATAGACATTAAAATAACGGAGACACACTGTCTCGAGCCCATACAATTCGCTCCAAAGCTTGCACGTGATTTCCCCAATTTCCTTGTGGAGCGCATACGGGCTTTTGGGAGACGCGCGCATGTCTTCCGTAAGTGGCATAGTGCTTTGGTCGCCATAGACGGCCGCAGAGGATGCAAAAACGAATCGGCACACCTTCGCATCCACGGCCGCCTTAAGGAGCGCCACGGTTCCATCGACATTGATGCTGAATGTCTCGATCGGATTTTCGATCGAGTACTGCACGCGCGGGAGCGCAGCTTCGTGGAAAATGCAATCGCTCCCTTCGAGGATCACAGCAACGGCAGCAACGTCTCGTATATCGGCGACATGGTAGGTCGCTTTTGGGTTTTTTTCGCGCGCAGTTTCCGCGGAGTCGATATTGTGCACATCAAACCCACGCCGAACGAGCGCATCAATGATATGCGAACCAATGAACCCTCTTCCTCCTGTCACAACGACTTTGGTAGCCATATGCTGATATTACTGTAAGGCGCACAAAAATGCACGAGGTTTCCTCGTGTATTTCTGGGCGCCCTTTCAAATACGTGCGGGCGGTGGCCCGCTCATATTCCAGCAAGAAATCCTGGTCCTGCGGCGCAGCCGCAGGATTTCTTACGACCCTTTGGCTGTAAGAACAATGCGCACGGTCTGAAAAATAATGTATATATCGAGGAGAAGTGAGCGATGGAGGAAGTAGTACAAATCGTACGAGAGCTTTTCCTTCGTCTCCGTGACGTCGGTGCCGTGGTGCGGGTGCCTATCGTGCAGGATCTGTGCCCAGCCGGTGAGGCCAGGGGTCACGAGATAGCGCGCGTTGTAGTACGGGATGCGCGCGTTGTAGTGCTCGGCCAAAGCAGGAAATTCCGGGCGCGGCCCCACGATCGAGAGGTCGCCAATGAGCACGTTCGCAAGCTGCGGCAGCTCGTCGAGACGCATGGTGCGTAAAATGCGGCCGACGCGCGTCACGGCAAGCTCACTCTTCCCGCTCGCACCGTACTTCCCACTGTCGTTCCCCGTCATCGAACGAAATTTGTAGATATAAATGGGCTTTTGGAAGCGGCCAACACGTTCTTGTTGTATGAAAATATTCCCCCCGTCGTCCATTTTGATGGCGAGTATGATGAATGGGTAGAAGATAAGCGAGACGGCGCCGAAGACGATGGCGCCAATAACATCGATCGCGCGCTTCAGCGCATCGTACGCGTACGAGGCGTTTGAATTTGCGAGGACCCATTCGTAGCGGACCAAGGACAGCGGAACGCGCTCGAAGATTTCCTGATATACATCCATCATGTTCACCATGACGAACCGGCGCTTGTGGAACGCCGCGTCGTAGAGGATCGGAAGCGCCGCCTGGAGCGCCTCGTCGGAGACGTCGACAACGAGGAACGCGAGGTCGTCCTCTTCCGCGACGCGGCAGGCATGCTGGATGACTTCGTGCGACGGCGTGTGCGCAGTGTCGATGACGTATTCAAATGAAAACGGATACCGCGCGTCGGAGGCAATTTCTTCCGCAAGCAGTTTCGCGTCCGCTCCGGCGGCGAGGAGGACCCCCTTCAAGCGGCGAAAGCGCCGTAGTCGCGGAAACATCACAACGCGCCACGCGACAATGAGGGGTGACGAAACGAGCAGATAAATAAGGAGCACGGTCTTCGGGGCGATCTGGAAGAGCGGCACGAAGAAAAAGAAGAGCGCGGCGAGGATGACGTTCAGGACTTGCGTATAGATGATCGTCGAGAGGACGCGGCTGCGGAAGAGCCGCGTCTGACGGCCATAGAGGCCCGCGAGGAAGAAAATGCCGATCCAGGCGATGAAAAGGATGCTGAACGGGAAGAGATGCAGCTGGACGAAGCGCGCAGGCGGAACTTCAAAGTTGCGCAAAAAAAGCGCGATCCAGAGCGAGAGCGCAAAGACGGCGACATCGCCGAGGAGGAGGACGAAATGTTCGCGCTTCGGGATGAGAGTCATGGAATGGCATGATGACACGAAAAAAGCTATACTTCAAGCCACCGAAAGAACCTATGGAATCGCGCCCCGTTAGAAGTCTTCTGCACGAAAATATATCCAAGGATATATTTTCGTGCGTAGTCTATCCGCATTAGTATTCCAGTATGAATCTGACACCTGGATCGAACGAGCACAAACCAACCCAGACTTCTAACGGGGCGCGCAAAAAAGTGCTGTTCGTCGTCACTAAATCCAACTTCGGCGGCGCGCAACGCTATGTTTTTGACCTCGCGAAGAACCTCCCGCGAGATCGATTCCACGCCGTCGTCGCATGCGGGCCGGCGCTTCACGGAAAGCCGGGCACGCTCTCGCACCTCTTGGATACGCACGGTATCCCGACGATTGAACTTCCCGCCCTCCGTCGTGATATGGGGTTTACGCAGGATATGCGCGCCTTTTTTGCGCTTGTCGGGCTTTTGCGCGCGGAGAAGCCCGACGTCGTCCATCTCAATAGTTCAAAAGCGGGAGGCCTCGGCGCGCTCGCGGCACGCCTTGCGGCTATCCCCCGCATCGTCTTTACCGTGCACGGGCTTCCCTCCGACGAAGACCGTTCCCCTTTCGCACGCGCCTTGATCGCGCTCGCGACCTGGGCGACGATTATGCTCTCCCACCATACCATCGCTCTCTCGAGCGACGCATTTGTGCGCCTGCGTCGCCTCCCGTTTTCCTTCCGGAAAGTCACGCTTATCCATAACGGGATCCAGCCACCCGAATTCGAGAGCCGCGCGGATGCACTCGCATCACTGCGTTCGATCGACCCTTCGATCCCAGATTCGTTCGTGGGGACGATCGCGGAATTACACCCGAACAAGGATGTCCGGCTTGCGATCGAAACCATCACGCATCTCCCTGATACGCACCTTGTCATAATCGGCGACGGCGATGAACGCAAAGCATTAGGTACGTACGCGCACACACACGGCGTGGAAGCGCGCGTGCACTTCCTCGGCTACATTCAGGACGCGGCGAAATACCTGCGCGCCTTTGATATGTTTCTCTTGACGTCGAGAAAAGAAGGGCTCCCGTATGTGCTTTTGGAAGCCGCTGCCGCACACATTCCCCTCGTCGCTACCGATATTCCCGGCGTGCGCGATATTGTCCTACCCGATTTCACCGGGCTCCTGGCTAAGCGCGATGCGTACGAAATAGCCGCCGCTCTACGGCGTTTGGAAGACGGGGCGCTCGCGCGCTCGCTCACCGACGAAATGGCGACGCGCCTGCAGAAAACTTTTTCATTCTCGCAGATGCTGGAGAAGACCGCCGCACTCTACGCGCGCTAATACTAGTCACGATGACTTTTCTGCTGAAAAGTCTCGCGATCCTTACAGGATCAGTACACCTTGAGGCTTTTCTCTTCACGAGTACGCTCGATAAAAGCTCTCAAGGTCTTGCGAGGCTCCAGGTATTCGCCTCTCACCCGCCTGGCTAGCCAGCGCCTCCGGCCTTGCGCCGCTCCCTTATAGTCGCGGCTCACCCACCTCATCCGTTTTGTCCACGATGCGCGAAACCGTACGACTTCGGCGCCGCAGACCCATGAGGATGCCGAGCGCCGCGAATTCGGTGATGAGATGCGAACCGC
>JBBUCP010000101.1:0-9886 GCA_038057725.1 Patescibacteria group bacterium
TGCCGCGCCTCACGAAAGACGAGCGCCTCGCAGCGCTCGAGAAGCATCCGCTCATCGACAAAGCAATTCTCGGCGACACAGACGGCTACATCGCGCACATCGCGCATGAAAATCCCGACATCATCGCACTCGGCTACGACCAGGGCGGGGAATATGTTGAGCATTTGGAAAGGGATTTAAAAAGTGCCGGCCTCATGACGCACATCGTCCGCCTCAAACCGTTCCAACCCGAAATTTTTAAGACTTCAAAATTGAAGCCAAACTAAATGTTCCTATTTTCCCGCGGTCGCGGGAAAATAGGCATACGCTGCACCTTTTCTCCATACTTTCTCCATACTTTATACACGGTACTTTATACGTCATACTGTCCCCATGAGATACCTCGGCATTGACTATGGCGCGCGACGCATCGGCCTCGCGCTCTCCGACGAGCGCGGCGAGTTTGCTTTTCCGAAAGAAACCGTCCCGAATGACGCGACGTCTGTTGACCGCATTGGGCAGATCGCGGCGCGCGAAGGCGCGGAGGCAATCATCCTTGGTGACGCGCGCGCGATGAACGGCGCGGAAAACCTGATTACGGATGAAGTGGAGGCTTTTGCAAAAATGCTCTCGGGGCACGCAGGGCTTCCGGTCACGCTTGCTCGCGAAGCGTGGAGTTCAATCGAAGCCGCGCGCTTCGCGCCCAAAGGCAAAGAGCATAACGATGCCGCCGCGGCTGCGATAATCCTACAGCGCTATCTTGATACGCATCCACCGATCCGTGATTAAATCCATGATTAAATACAGCGATGTGGCGTGAATACCGCACCGAAATAATCGCGCTCCTTTGCGTCATCGTCCTCATTCCGGCCGCGTTCGCCGTCGGGAGAATGATCGATCGCGGGCTGCTCTCCGGCGCGCATCCTCTCGAGGACTACAATGAGCGCGACCCGTGCCCGAGCGATGCGAGCCTGACCTCCACCTGCTGGATCGCCTATTACGAAGCGTTTGTCGAAAAGTATCCGGCAGTCGAGGCACTCGCAGATTTGAAAACGCGCTACGACGCGGGAGAGGGCGCAAAAGGATTTTGCCACCCGCTTCTCCATATTGTCGGCGCGGCAGCTGGCAGAGAATATGGCTCCGTCGGTGAAGCGTACAAACACGGCGAGACATTCTGTCGCTCGGGTTACCATCACGGCGTTCTCGAGGGCCTCTTCGGTGAAGACGGCGACAAACTGCTCACGGAGCTTGATTCCCTCTGCGCCGCCATCGAAGGGAAAGAACGGTATTCATACAATTATTTCAGCTGCGTGCACGGGATCGGGCACGGCCTCATGGCATATTTCGACCACGACCTTTTCGCATCGATCGCGGCATGCGATCGCCTTTCTGGCGCGTGGGAGGAATCGAGCTGCCACGGCGGCGTTTTCATGGAGAACGTGATCAGTAACACGCTCGAAGAGCCGTCGAAATTCCTGAAAGACGACGACCCCCTGTACCCGTGCAACGCGGTCGCGGAAACGTACCGCGCGCAATGCTACCTGATGCAGACATCGCACATGCTGGTCATCTTCGAGGGCGATTTTGAAAAGACGTTTGCCGCGTGCCGCACCGCGGGCGTCCACCAAAAGACATGCTTCCAAAGCATCGGCCGCGACGCCTCTGGCTGGTCGTACGGTAATCCGGAGAGCACAATCTCGCTGTGTGCCGCCGGCACAACTCTTGAAGAGCGCTCGGCGTGCCTCACCGGCGCGGCGGCCGACTACATCCAGTCGTACGGAGAAGCGAGAGCGCGGTCGCTCTGTGCGCTCGGGGAAGACGGCGCGCGGATCCCGTGCATTCAGACAGTCGAGTGGCACGTGAAGACGCTTTGAGTATTCACGCGCGTTCCCGCATCTGCGCGCACGCAAGTGCTATCATTCACGCATGGTTCGAAAAAAGAAGTTTGTTGTACGCGAACACCTCCTCGGGCTCATCATCATGGTCGGCGTCTGCGCCACGGCGCTCGCGTTCGCGTCGGGTATTGGCGTCGACAACCTTTCACAGCTTGCGGCGGGCAACATGGCCGACCTCATGTGCGTGGGCGGCGCCGACGCGAAATGCCAATGCGGCAAGGGCTTAAAAGACGGCAAGTGCGATCCGAAAAAACCGGGCGGTGGGAAAATCGGTTGTCCGTGCTCCGACGTGACGAGCGGCGATGTTGCCGCGTCGGGGAAATGCGCGACGGTCGGGAAGTGCAAGGCCGACAAAGCCGACGGCATGATGCCGATGCTTCCCATGATCCCAATGATGATGCCGAAGATGGAGATGCCGATGATGCCGAAACCGTGCGTGCCGAAAGCTGCGTCGACGACTTCCGCGACGTCGAGCCCCGCCACGACTACCGCGGCGATAACATCGGATCGAGCGGATCCTGATTGTCAGGATTTCGGAGGGGGATGGGGTTCCGACTCGCCGTTTTACGCGGGCGCTTACGATTCCGGAGGCGGGGGGTATGATGACATGGGTTTTGACGACCAAGGCGACTCTGCCGGAGCAAAAAAAGAGGGGATCGGGACGACGCTCTGGGGTCGCGTCTTGGACTCAATTGGGCTCTCCGGCTCGTCCGATGAATCGGACGGCGCAGATACTATCGTCGAAATTGCTGGGAAAAAGACGACCTCGTTTATCAGCTCTCTCACCAAGAGTGCCACGGTAGGTCTGAAGGCCTCACAAGGAGGCACGGCTTCGGGCGGTGCGCGTCCGCAAGGGGAAGATTCCGGGCGCGAAGTGCGCTATGTGTACGATTCCGGCTCAACGTTTGCGCAGGCGTCTCCGTTCACGGGGGACGGGTACGGGTCACCGCCGGACGATCTTTCCGACAATCCCTTTGTGAGCGGTCGCGGGTATGGGGAAGAGGCGCTCTCACTCCTCGAATATTTGAAGCGGATCCTTCAGGCGATTCTCGCAATCATCCTGGGATGGGCACAATAGGCATACGGCGAAGCGGTAGCGCGCACGCAAGTGCTATCATTCGCGCATGGTGCGGAAAAAGAAGCGCGGGGTACGCGAACACCTCCTCGGGCTCATCATCATGGTCGGCGTCTGCGCCACGGCGCTCGCGTTCGCGTCGGGTATCGGCGTCGACAACCTTTCGCAGGTCGCAATGGGAGCTGCAGCAAACGAGATGTGCAAGGGCGGGAAGGATGCGAAATGTCTATGTGACAAGGGGATAGATCCAAAGACTGGAAAATGTGGCAACGTAAAAGGTGGCGGGAAGATTAACTGTAAATGCGAAGACAAAAGCGCAAAAACCACGGGGTTCTGCAAGGTGGTAGGAAAGTGCGAAGGAACAGCCATAGAAGGCAAGGCGCCCATGCTTCCTATGATGATGCCAATGATGATGGGTATGCCGCCGATGCTTCCCATGATCCCGATGGGGATGCCGTCGATGGACATGCCGATGATGCCGAAACCGTGCGTGCCAAAAACAGCGACCTCGACGACCGCGACGACAACGGAAAAAGATCCGATTACCGGCATAATGCGTTCGCCAATCGAGGGGAGGAACGATCCGAGTTGCGAAGACGCGATCGGAGGCGGCGCTGGCGGCGGCTCGTGGTTCCCCAATTTTGGCGGTGTCTCGAACATGTTCAATTCGCCTGATGATACGTCCTCCGGAGGCTCGGGGAACGATAATCCTATCGATAGCGGCGCTGGTTCGGGGTCGGGTTCACTCTGGGGTCGCCTCATGCAGTCGCTCGGCCTTTCGGTGGATTCAGAAGACTTGGGAAGCGACGGCACCTCCAGGGGCGGTGTAGGAGGAAGTGGCGGAACTGGATCGAGTACCGGAAACGTGCAGTCGGGGCGGGGAAACGAATCGGCAAAGAGCACGACCGGGGCAACGACGGATTTCGCGATCATCGGGTCGGGCTCCACGTTTTCATACGCGGAAGACGTGGGTTTTGCCGCGGAGGCATCGGTCTTGGAGGAGATTGCAAAAACGCTTAAAAAACTCCTTGCAATTGTTATGTCGTGGTTCTAAGATTTCCGCCATGCCTGAAGAAACAACAACCATTTCCTACGATGACTTCGCAAAGCTCGAAATCCGCATCGGCACGGTGCGTGCGGCCGAACACATTCCCGACACTGACAAATTATTGAAATGCACCGTCGATTTCGGCGAATTTGGAGAGCGCACGATCGTCTCCGGCATCGCAGAGTTCAGGAAACCCGAGGACATAATCGGGAAGCAGCTCCCGTACATTGTGAATTTGGCGCCGCGTATGCTTCGCGGAGTGGAGAGCCAGGGAATGCTGCTCGCGGCTTCTCCGGGAGGCGACGGACTCGCCCTCCTCATACCCGACGTGGCTGTCCCGAATGGTACGAAGTTGAAGTAGGTCACGCATAATTTGCTGCTGCAAATTTGCGCGACCCCTCCTCGCGCCGACGCGCCTCTTCTGGGCCTAGCGTTCCCAACCCCGTCTCACGCAAACGGGTGATATAATTTTGGAATGCAATTTACGCGCACACTTGCGCGCTGGTTTCCGGTACCTAAACTCCTTACCCCCTGCGGCACGGGGGTTGACGTGAGCGACTCATCGGTGAAATGGCTCTCGCTCGCCCCGGGGAATAACGGTACGCGCATCGCGTCGTACGGCAGTGAGCGCATCCCTGACGGCGTCGTGCAGGGTGGCGTCATACGCGACGTACCGGCGCTCGCGAGTGTCCTTGCGGGCATCAAGAAGCGCGCGGGCGTTTCCTGCGCACACGCGGCGCTTCCCGAAGAGGGGGCGTACGTCTTTAGCATGCACGTCCCGGAGGCGAGCGCGCGCAAGGAGATCATGAATATGATTGAATTCGAGCTAGAGAATCGCGTGCCAATCCCCGAGGGGCAGGCTGTCTACGACTACGATACGGTCGACGTGCACGACGAGCACGGGGAAGAGATCGCCGTTACCGTTTTTCCGCGCGAACTTGCCGACGGCTATGCCAACGCGTTCGAAAAGGCGGGGATCGAACTCTCGTCGCTCGAGATCGAGGCGCGTTCGATTGCGCGCGCGGTCTCCGGGAAAATGAGCGATCCCGTGACCATGCTGGTGGATTGCGGCCATGCGCGCACCGGTGTCGCGATCCTCAAGCACGGCATCCCGATTTTCACTTCGACCGTCGAAATTGGCGGCGACCATTTGACGCACGCGGCAATGGAGGCGCTGTCGCTCCAAACCGAAGAAGAAGCGGAAACCTTTAAGAACGAGCACGGACTCATTCCGGACGATGCGTCCAAGAAGGGGTACGAGGCGCTTGAGAAAGTGGCTGGCCATCTCACGGACGAGATCGCGCGGCACTACCGCTTTTGGGATACGCGTCGCTTCGAGGGAAATGTGCGCACGCCGCCCGTCGAGCGTGTCTACATCCTGGGCGGCAGCGCGAATTTGCGGGGGCTTCCCGAGTACATCGCCGGCAAAGTGCAGGTCAGGGCGGAGCGGCCGAATGTCTGGTGCAACGTCTTTTCTTTCGACGATTACATCCCTGAGATTGAGTACCGTTCGTCGTTCCAATACGCGACCGCGGTCGGGCTCGCGCTGCGCGCACTTTGAATATGGCCAACGTCCTTCCACCCGAAAAGAAGAAAATCCTCGCGGCGCGCCTGCGCGCGCGCTTCATATTCACCACTGCGATTGTCCTCTGCGCGGGCGCACTCGTTGCCGCACTCGCGCTCGTCCCGGCCTTTGTATCGGTCCGCATCGCGCTCTCCTCGCTCCCCGAGAGCGAAGTATCCGAAACGGCTCGTGACGACCAGGCGAAAGGCGCACGCGCCGCCGCGCTCGTTGCCGCGCTCGACCCTATCTCGCACGCGACCTCAAGCGCCCCGGTCGAGAGCCTCACGGCGGCGCTTGCCCTGAAGCCCGCCGGGATGAGTATCTCGGGCGTACGATATTCCAAGGGGAAGATCGAGCTTTCCGGCGTCGCGGCGAACCGCGCTGCAGTGAGTGTGTTTCGCGACGCACTCGAAGCGGATGCGCGCTTCACGACGGTCGCGGTCCCGGTCGCCGCACTCGTCGGCACGCAAGAAGGCCGCTTTACCATAACGCTCTCGGGAGCCTTCTAATCGTATGCGACAGATCTATGCATGGGGGATGCTGGCACTCGCCGTCGCGGCGTGGGGGGCGTGTGGGTATTTCGCCATGATCGTGCAGGGCGATCGCACGGAATATACGTCGGCGTCCGCGCGGGCGGAAGAAGAGTCGATGCGCGAGGAAAACGCGGCGCGCCTGCGATCGACAATCCAGGGCACGGAAATCGAGCGCGCGGCACTCGAAAGCCTCGTTGGCGTCACGATCCTCGATGCGGTCGAGACGATCGAGGCAGCGGCGAAACAGGCGGGCGCGTCTGACGTGAAGATCGGCGAAGCCTCGACGCAAAGCACGTCGACACAGAAACTCTCGAGCGTTTCCGTCACGGTGACCGCATCCGGCTCGTTCGTCGCGGTTATGCGCGCCGTCGCGCTTCTCGAGACGCTTCCCTTGCCGTCGACGATTGAACAATTCGACCTATCCAAATCCGACTCGGCATGGCGTCTCACGGCGCGCCTGCGCGTCACGCTTGCCGCTGAAAAATAATAAAATAATATGCGATTCGAAACCGATACGACGATACGAATAAAAGACGCGTATGCCGCGCGGCACGAGCCGGAGGGCGCGCGTGTTCTGGGCGAGTTTGTCTGGGCGATTCTGGTCTTCCTCCTCGTACTCATGATCCTTGGCGGCATCGGGTTCGGCATCTGGCAATTCAC
The DNA here is from genome assembly GCA_038057725.1 of Patescibacteria group bacterium. Lineage (GTDB taxonomy): Bacteria > Patescibacteriota > Minisyncoccia > Phycocordibacterales > UBA2100 > UBA10103. The sequence goes on from JBBUCP010000101.1 coordinate 6,755, forward strand.
GCGGCCACTCGCGGGGGATGTCGAGTCGTCGGTCTCCGTCGGCGCGCACAAAAGCGTTACGCGCAGCGAATTGCAGAAAATCCTCGAAGGCTTCGGCGCGCGCGCCGAAAAATACGAAAAGCGCCGCACCGCGCCGGTCGGCGTGAAGGATCCGTCATAACCAACCAGTAGCTTGTAGCCTGTAGTCGGTAGCTGATAGGATACGAATGTAGCCCTTGTAGTTTAATGGATAAAACAGCGGACTTCTAAGCCGTTGATCGAGGTTCGATTCCTCGCAGGGGCATTTGCGGGTATAGTTCCCGAGATGCACCCTTAGCTCAGTTGGTAGAGCAACCCCTTTACACGGGGAAGGTCGAAAGTTCGAGTCTTTCAGGGTGCATATGGCAATCAGCTTTGGAATTATCGGCGTAGCCCTGGCGTATGCAGGCGCGTTTCTAGTGTCACGAAAAAGCGATTGGCGTGAGGGAAAACGTCAGGCAATTGGCGATGCGTTCGGAGTCTTATTTGCGGTCGCGCTCTTCGTTCTCGTTGAAGCAGTACTGTATCGATTTGGAAATACATCTTTTACGGCGCTCCTTCTCCAAGGAAGCAGCATCCCCGTTGCAGTTTTTGTCGCGGGGGCGTGCATCGGCATGGCGTATGAATACGTATGGCAGTTTGGGTATCATTCGTGGTATTACCCGTCAATAGAGAAGCGACGCATACTCCTTGCGGCGCTACCGCTTTTTTGGGGGATCTTTATGCTCATTATGCAGGATACGTACGCGCTCCTGCGTGTCGCAGGGATCGGCGCCTTTTTTGCGGCAAGCATAACGGCTCTGCTACAAGGGGCTTTGATCGAAGGAATCAACCTCTGTACTCGTTCGTGGGTCTATGTGGGGAAGAGCGAATCATTGCTCACGTTGGTTCCTGGGTGGATTTTCTTTCTCGCATTTGTATTCATCCTCCTCTTTAATCGTCTTTTTATTAACCCCTTTGGATTTTAATATGGACGACGCCCTCGAATTCCATGCAATCGTCTCTGGCAGGGTGCAGATGGTGATGTTCCGCGATTTTACGTGCCGCAAGGCGCGGAAGGTGGGGGTGAATGGTTTCGTGAGAAATGTGGAAGACGGTACCGTGGAAGTTGTCGCGCAGGGCGCGAAAGAAAATCTCGAGCGTTTGATCGCATTTCTGCACAAAGGTCCGATGCTCTCGCATGTCGAAAACGTCACGATCCAATGGCGTACTCCCCAGAAAATCTTTGACTCGTTCGAACTTGTCTACTAAGGTAGGACGATGTCATGGTCTCCAGAGAAACAGCCGATCCAATGCATCGGCATCATTCTTGATGGTAATCGTCGATGGGCGCGTGAACGCGGTCTGCCCACGCTCGAAGGGCATCGGAGAGGGTTTGAAAATCTGAAAAATGCCGCACGTTGGGTACGTGACCGCAACATCCCGCACGTGGCCGCCTACGCGTTTTCGACGGAGAATTGGAACCGTTCGCCAGAAGAAGTGAACTATCTTATGGATATTTTTCGCGCCGCCATACGCGAGAGCAGGGAAGAATTAGGGAAAGAAGGCGTGCGTGTCCGTTTTTTGGGACAGCGCGAGCGGTTTGCCGAAGACATTCAGGCTGGAATGCGTGAGACGGAAGAGAAGACTGCCACGAACATTCGCATGACGATGTGGATCTGCCTCTCCTACGGGGGCCGCGCGGAAATTGTCGCGGCCGTAAAAGCTGCCGTGGCCGCGGGCGTCGAACTCGCCGAAGAATCGATCCGCTCGCACCTGTGGAGCGCACAGATGCCCGATCCGGACATCATTATCCGCACGAGCGGGGAACATAGACTCTCCAACTTTCTCCTCTGGCAGGCCGCGTATTCCGAGCTCTTTTTCATCAAGCCGCACTGGCCTGATTTTTCCGAGAAAATCCTCGACGAGATCCTTGAAGAATTCGCCGCGAGGGAGCGCCGGCATGGCAAGTAGCTAGGCAAATAGCTTGGCTTGAACTCATCCGCAGCTCGTGGTACATTGCTGGCTCTATGACCGCAGCGACTAAGCAGAAGGCAGGGGGCGCAAAAATCTCGGATTTGAAGCCGGGGGACACCGTGCGCGTCTGGCAGAAGATCGAGGAAAAGGGGAAGACCCGCCTCCAGGCATTCGAAGGCCTTGTCCTCGCGCGCAAGCACGGCAACGAAGCCGGCGGCACCTTCACGGTCCGCAAAGTCGCTTCGGGCGTCGGCGTTGAGAAGATCTTCCCTGTTCACTCTCCCTCGATCGACCGCGTTGAATTGGTAAAGCGTGCCCGCGTGCGCCGCGCGAAACTCTACTTCATCCGCGAGAAGGTCGCGCGCGAATCGCGCCGCCAGCTCCGCCGCTCCCGCCTCGTCCAAGATGGTGATGTGAATGCGGACGTGGTTGCGGAAGCTCCGGCAGAAGCAGTTGCCGCAGAAACTGAAGTTGCAAAAAGCGAGTAAATAAGCCACGCTGCATGCCACGTAAGAGTGGTGTATAATATCGGAATATGGCCACAGCGCTTGTAACGGATACCTATAAGGCGATTTCTTTCTTGCAAAAGAAGAAATTTTCGGTCGAGCAATCTGAAGGAATTGTGGAGTTCGTCGAGCAGCACATAGACATTTCGAAGCTTGCAACCAAAGAAGACCTGAAAGATTTGAAGCTGGACCTATATAAAGCGCTCGCAGGACAAACGATTGTTATTCTCGGTGTTGTGGTTGCAATGTTGCAGTTTCTTAAATAGCCATGGTGTACATTACTAAAACTGGCCACAGGCTCCCCGACAAGATCCGCTTTGATCCGGATGAAGCTCGTCGTGTCGCGCCAGACAAGCTCGTGGCGCGCGGATTATTTGCGACGCGTGAGGAGGCGGCGCGGGCGATCGAGCTCGTCATCTCAATGGCGGAGGAAGAAACTGGAACTCCTGAAAAAAGCGAGTAAGATTGCAGGTATTGTTCAAGAAGGCTCGAAGGTGGGGACTTGACAAAATGATGCCCGAGTGTTGAAATTGGTAGACATTATTCCTTGAGGTGGAATAGCCCGCAAGGGCGTGGAGGTTCGAGTCCTCTCTCGGGCACCAGACAAGAGACCAAATCGGTTTCGGTGGTTTTTTCTGCGGCGGGGGGCAGA
>JBBUCP010000102.1:0-7994 GCA_038057725.1 Patescibacteria group bacterium
CTATAATTCCGGCGCGTCGCCGCGGCGCTTCAGTATTGATACATATGGATTCGAGCAGGCGGCCGACGGCGGACATTTCATCGACGAATACACAGTGGTGAAAGAAATGGGGCTCTGCGTAGGCCGCATCGCCGTATGCGTGCTCTTTATCACCCTCCTCGCGACGACCGCCGAATCGCTCGCGTTCGCTGCGGCGATTTTTACCGCCGCGGCCGCGGCTGCATGGTCAGTCTTTCTTGCGCATAAATTAGAAAAAGTACTATAAAACAATGTCTTGTTTGCTATACCATGGTATAGCAAACAAGACATTACGAATTAGGCAAACAATGATTCAACAACCTCTTTCACCAATCCTCCGTCTGCATTTCCATAGAGCTCCTTCATGACGATACCCATCAGCTTGCCCTTGCCGGCAGCATCGATGCTGAGCTCTTCTTTTTTCGCCTTCGCGACGCGCTCCACATCCTCGCGGCTTGCTTGCTGCGGCAGGTAGCTTTCGATGATTTTCAATTCCGCCAATTCTTTAGCGGCCATTTCTGCGCGTCCGCCCTTTTCAAATTGTTCGGCCGAGTCCTTGCGCTGCTTTCCCAGACGCTTCAAGACTGCCTGCGCCATCGCATCAGTCACTTCGTCCGCCGGCTTCAAATTTTTTGCCACGAGTTCGTTCGTAAAAGCAGCCATAGCGCCGCGGAGCGTCTGCACGCGCAGATCGTCTTTGGCCTTCATAGCCTCTTTCATATCATCCTTTATTTTTTGTGCGAGCATTCGGGAAGTGTAACAATGAATTATAAAAAGGAAAAGTCGCGCAAGTCAGCCTGAGGGCGGGCTGCTTGCGCGACGTACAGGCAGGGCTGGCGCCCTGCTACCTAGCTCGTCGGCTGACGGGGGGCACACCGGAGGAGCCAGGGTTCGTGATTCCATTGCAAATGTATCTAATTGCAGAATTTTGTCAACGAGCGATCCAAGGTAGAATGGGGCAATGGAATGGCTCATTGTCGTACTCCTTGTTGCCAATCTCGCGGTGGTCGCGTTTTTTCTTATGCGCCGACAGGCACCGAAAGACGACGGTCAGGGCATGATGCTCCTCCAAAATCAATTGCAAGACCTTTCGCGCGCTATGGAAAACAAACTGGGCGAAGGAACGAATCGTATGTTTGAGAGCATGAAAACGCAATTTGGCGAGTCGCAGCGCCTCGCCAGCGACATCCGCGACCTGGTCGCCAAGCAGCTCACCGAAGTCGCGCGCGAACAGACAAAGACCAACGAAGCGACGACACGATTTATGACGATCGCCGAGCAACTCGCGAACCTCGAAAAAGTCTTGAAGCACCAAAAACAGCGTGGCAACCTTGGCGAAGCCTCGCTCGAGCTTATTCTCGCCAACATCCTCCCGCCTGGCTCGTACAAAATGCAGCACGAATTCCCGGGAGGGGAAACGGTGGATGCCGTGGTGGTCACGAAAGAAGGCGTCATCCCGATTGATGCGAAATTCTCGCTCGATAATTATCAAAGGCTCGTAAACGCGACCGACGACGTACAGCGTGAAGACTTAGAAAAACAATTCAAGAACGACCTCAAGATGCGTATCGACGAGACCGCGAAATACGTCCGCCCCAAGGACGGCACGCTCCCGTTCGCATTCATGTACATCCCGGCCGAAGCGATCTACTATGACCTCCTCATCAACGAAGTCGGTTCGGTGAAAGTAAACACGCGCAATCTCATCGACTACGCCTACAACGAAAAGAAAGTCATTATTGTCAGCCCGACGACCTTCGCTGCGTATCTGCAAAGCGTCCTCTATGGCTTCAAGGCATTCAAAATTGAAGAAACGGCAAAAGACATCGCGAAGAACGTTGAAGCCCTTGGCCGCCATTTGAAAGCCTACGAAGACTTCTACAAGAAGGTGGGGAACTCGCTCTCGACGACCGTGAATCACTACAACGCAGGCTACAAAGAATTAGGCAAAATCGACAAGGACGTCCTGCGCATCACGGAAGATTCGATCGGCATCGATGTCGCGCTTTTAGAAAAGCCGCAGACGGAAGAGTGACGTTTGGATGCCTTAGGCCTTCTCCATCACCTTTTCCAAATCGGCGATCGAGACTGGTTTGGTGAGATGTGCGTCAAAGCCTTCTTCGTGCGCGCGTTGTTTGTCTTCTTCCTGTCCGTAGCCGGTAAGCGCAACGATAATCGGTTGCGGTGAGAGATACTGTCGCATTTTTTGCGCGAGCTCGTACCCGCTCCCGTCGGGAAGGCCGATGTCGAGGAAGATGATCTCGGGGCGGAATGACGCGAGTGTGTGGAGCGCGCTTGCGCCGTCGTGTGCGGTGCGTGCGACGTGCCCCGCATGGTTCAACAGTTTCGCGATCCCTTCCGCGGCCTGCAGGTTGTCGTCGACAATGAGGACGGTGAGACGGGGGCGGGGCCCCGTCGCAAGGCCGGAGCCGCTCGGCGGCGAGGCGGGGTCGCGCACTTCGCCAGCAGGCGAAGATGCGTGACCGTTGGAGCTCTTGCTACCTTCGGTAAGAAGCGGCGTCTTCGCGACCGGAAGCCGCACGATGAATTCGCTACCTTTCCCAGGGCCTTCGCTCTCGACCCCGATCGAACCGCCGTGGAGCTCGATAAAACGCTTTGCGAGAGAGAGGCCGATGCCGAGTCCGGCGCTCTCGCGCCCCGCCGGATGTGCCTGGCGGAACGGCTCGAAGATCGCCTGAAGCATCTGCGGCGCAATCCCTATCCCGCTGTCATGCACGCGGATTTCCGCCGTGTCGCCCCGTGCGAGCGCGGTCAGGGATATTTTCCCGCCCACATCGGTGTATTTTGCCGCGTTGTTAAGGAGATTGACGAAGACTTGTTCGAGCCGCAACGAATCGCCCTCGATCCAGATCGGCGTCTCCGGGAGGCGTGACGTGAAGGCGTGGCCACGTTTCCGCATTTCGACCTCTACCATCGTGACGGAATGCGCGAGGACGTCCTGCAAGTTGGTGCGGGCTACCTGCAGGTTGAATTTCTTGCGCGAGATGCGCGCGATGTCGAGAAGGTCGTCGAGGAGGCGGGTGATGCGGCCGACTTGGTCGTGCATCGCGTCGATCGTATCCTTGAATTGCGGCATTTGCGCGACATTGAGACGCAACAGCTCGAGCGAACTCACAACGGGAGCAAGCGGATTGCGCAATTCATGCGAGAGGATAGCGATGAAGTCGTTCTTTGCTTTGTCGGCCGTGGAGAGGTCCTCAACGTCTTCTTGCAGCTCGACGACATGCCGTAGCTCCCTGTGCATCGCGTCTTTGCGCTCCTCGACGGTCGCGACGAAAAGGAGGGAAATGATCGCGACGGTGCCGAGGTACGCCTGGAGGAGAAAGATATCCGACAAGTCTTTGCTGAAAAAAGGGCCACCGCCAAAGAGTGTGCCGACGATCGCGAGCGCGGTGATCAGCCCGACCGCGAGCGTCATTGCGCGTGGGCCGATGCGCAGGGCTCCCCACGTGATTGGCACGAACGTGAGATAGAGGAGTTGCGTGCTGTTCAAATCAGGGATGGGATCGAGGAAGATTATGACGATCGCGAAGGAGAGGGCGAAAAAGAAAACGATATTTTCAATGACGTCAAAGAGCGTCCGCTCGCGCAGTTGGATCGGACGGACAAGCCAGCGGATAAGGAATGATGCCGCGACAAGGATGCCGAGTGAGTCGCCTATCCACCACACGAGGAGCGTCAGTGGGAAACCGACGGCGGAAATAAGGCCGACGAGAGAAAGCGCGGTCGTCCCGATGATGGCAGCGGAGAGGCCGGTGAGGAGCGCGACTGCAGTGAAGAGAAGTCCGTCTTTCAGGCGTTTGAAAAGGGGATCGAATCCGGTTCGCTTCAATAAGTATGCGCTGGCGACAGCTTCAAATGAATTTCCTGCGGCGATAGCGAGCGCGACGAGGACCGGCGCACCGTTCAGGTAGTTGGCGAGGAACGCTGCTGCCGCTATCGCGGGCGCGAGGCGGTAGCCAAGGAAGAAAAGCGCGGCGAGGCCGATACCGGCAGCGGGCCAAAAAAAGACGGCGAAATCATGGAATGGATTGAAAAGCAGTGCGTAGTGCGCTGCAAAAAAATATGCACAAAACACCACTACCGTTTGCGCGGCAAGCGAGATATGCGAGAGAAGGGTTCTCTTCATAGGAAAGCAGCGCAGCCTGTCCCTCACAAGCCCCTGCGCGTTCATTATACCTTCATTGCGCCTCTCTGCGAGGGCTCTTTTTTATGCAATAATGTCCCCTATGATCATGGGCAAAGAAGATCACTTGGCGCTCCGCCACCACGACAAGATGCGCGATGTCTTGCGGTACCCCGATGCACAGGGTCCAGACGTACACTACTATATGATCCGCGGCGGCACCGATATGCGCAACATCACCGTGTGGGAGCCGGGGAAAGTAGGCGACGAATACATCAAAACGTATGGCCACTACCACATCGGACAATTGGATGAGACGTATTGGTTCCTTCTCGGCGAAGGCGTGTTGCTCCAGCAGAAATTAGTCGAAGTTGATGGCGTCTCGCAACCCGATCGCGTCGCGGAATTCAAAGCGATCAAAATGAAATCGGGTGAGTCGGCCTACATGCCGCCGGGCTACGGTCACCTCGTTGCAAACGTAGGTACTACCTACATGGTGACGGCCGACGATTCGCCGGTTGATTTCGGCGATAAGGATCCTGTCTCGATGCCCGGCCACGCTGATTACGAAATGGTAAAAAAAATGCGCGGCTTTGCGTATTACGTCGTCGAACGCGATGGCAAGCCCGCGCTCATCAAAAACCCGCTCTACACACAACCGATCGGCAAAGAAGATTTCGGCGGGTTGCCGGTAATTGATGCATGACCGAAAAGAAATTTCCTGAAGGTTTTTACTGGGGGAGTGCTACGTCCAGCTTCCAAACGGAAGGTGGTATTGAAAACATGGATTGGGCGAAGGCCGCGCGTGAGGGGAAAGTGCCGGCAATTGGCCGTGCGTGCGATTTTTATAATCGCTATGAAAGCGATTTTGATATTGCGAAAGAACTTGGGCACAATTGCCATCGTATTTCGATTGAATGGTCGCGCGTCGAGCCGAGAGAGGGAGAATTCGATGAGAAAGAAATCGAGCATTATTTGCAGGTGCTTGCGGCACTTCGCGCGCGGCACATCAAACCTTTCATTACAATATGGCACTTTACGTTGCCGCAGTGGTTCGCGGACAAGGGCGGATTCGAGCATCCTGACTCGCCACAGATTTTCGCGCGGTACTGTGGCTACGTCGCTCAAAAATTGGGCAACGACTGCCGGCATTTTGCAACGATAAACGAAGCCCTACCGTATACCTCCAATGGATATCGTCGCGGGACATGGCCGCCGTTTAAGAAGTGGCCAGGCATCGATCAGGTTTCGGTGCCGGGCTACAAAAACCTTCATGGTGAGAAGGGGAATGCAAGTTGGCGCAACATCATCCGCTATTTTAAAGTTTTGAAGAATCTCGGGCGGGCGCACAATGCGGCATATGACGAGATTAAGAAACATGCATTCGGCGCCGAAGTCGGTATTGTTCACCACATTATCCTTTTCCATGCCAATTGGAATCCCCTCAATAAACTACTTGCCTGGTTTATGAATTGGCATTGGACACATCAGCACCTCCGCCGCATCCACCACAAATGCGACTCGATCGGTATCAATTACTACATGCACAAGAAACTTGGCGATACAGCGACCTATGAGAAGACCGACATGGGCTGGGACGTGTATCCCGAGGGTCTCTGCGAAGCGCTCCTCATGGTAAGGCGGTATGGGAGGCCTGTGTGGGTCGCGGAAGCAGGGATCGCGGATGCTGCCGACAAGCTCCGCGCGGACTACATTACGCGGCTTGTCCGCTGCACGTATTCCGCCATTCAAAAGGGCGTTGACGTTCGGGGTTTCATGTACTGGTCGCTTATGGATAACTATGAACTCGCGCAGGGCTACACGAAGCGGTTCGGTCTCGTCGAGGTTGATTTTGAGACGTTGGAGCGGAAAGTGCGTCCGTCGGCGTATGTGTATAGAAGGATTATCGAGCAAAACGGGCTGGTAGAATAGATTCATGGCCTCGTGGTTCTATCTCGCGATACTCGCGCAATTTTTGTCTGCAGTAACAGTAAGTATTGACAAGTTTTTGGTATCGCGGGCAGCACATATAGGAAAGCCTGTCGTTCTCACGTTCTATATAAGTGCATTAAGCGCTTTCGTATTTGTCCTCGTTCCGTTTGGCGTCTCACTGCCGACAGGAAGCGTGCTGCTTGCAGCGGCTGCAAATGGCGTTGCGTTCCTTGTCGGGCTGTATTTCCAATTCGCGACGTTCCAGTATACGCGCGTTTCGGACGCGGCTCCGGTCATCGGTGCTGTCTCGGCGTTGACGACGCTTGCGGCAGCCTTCATATGGATCGACGGCGACGTCACCGTGGCGATGCTGCCGCCCGTATTGTTGCTCATAATCGGGATCGCGGTAATCTCCCGGATGCATTTTGCCCGTCATTCTCTGCGCTTTGCGCTGATTTCCGGCTTTGGCTTTGGTTGCATGTTCTTTTTTGCGAAGTTAGTTTTCAACGAACTTGATTTTGTCGACGGTTTTTTCTGGACACGAATTGCGAGCGTCGTGGGGGCGTTTGCGCTCCTCGCTATCCCCGCAGCGCGCGTAGCGATCTTCCATGGAGGACGTCACTCCACGACTTCTGCAAAAGGGCTTTTACTCGCGAGTAAAACGGTCGGTAGCTTTTCGAGTGTCCTCACTGCGCTGGCCGTCTCGCTCGGCTCCGTCTCGGTAGTTAATGCACTCTCCGGCATGCAGTTCGTCTTCCTTTTTCTTTTCGCGCTAGTATTTACGGTGTATATTCCGCGTCTGAAGGAGAACAGCGCCAAGGGGCATGGCGGCTGGCACACGCTCGCCGGGGTTGCGTTGATCACCTCGGGCCTCGCATGGCTTGCGTATGTCCACTAACGTATGAAAAAGGCGGCATGGATCGTCGTCTGCGTAGGTGTCGCGCTCTCAGTATTTGCGGCACTTTTTTCGTATCGCCCCACGCCCGAGAAAATCGAATACGGCGTGACGTTTAGCAAATTCTTCGCGGACGAGCTTGACGCTGATTGGATTGATGTCTACCAGGCAGCGCTGAGCGACCTCGGAATCCGCAAGTTCCGCCTCGTGGCGCATTGGCCGATGATCGAGCCCGAGAGGGACGTGTATGATTTTTCCGCGATGGATTACCAGATTCGCGAGGCGAGGACGTACGACGCGGAAGTCATTCTGGCGATCGGGCGCCGACTTCCGCGCTGGCCTGAGTGCCATACGCCGCGGTGGGTGGGGAATATGGAATGGGAAGAACAAAAGATGGAAATTCGACAGTATCTCACTGCAGTCGTTGAAAGGTACAAGGACGAATCCATTATCACGCACTGGCAAGTAGAAAACGAGCCGTACCTCTCGCTTTTTGCGCAGGAAATCTGCGGCTCCTTGGACGAGGAATTCCTGCACGAGGAAGTCGCACTCGTAAAGTCACTCGATCCGTCGCGCCCCGTCCTCGTCACCGATAGCGGGAACCTCGGGCTGTGGTGGAAGCCGTACCGTCTCGGCGATGCATTTGGCACCTCGCTCTATATTTATTTCTGGAATCCGGAGCTGGGGCAATTCAAGACGAAACTTCCCGCCGCCTTGTATCGCGTCAAGACGAACCTGATGCGCGTTTTCGGCGACAAGCCGACGTACTTAATTGAACTTTCTGCCGAGCCGTGGCTCGTCGAGCCGGTTACGAATGTGGACATCGAGACGCAGCTCGAGCGGATGGACGCGAAGAAATTCAAAGAAATTATTTTGTATGCCGAGAAAACGCACTTTGACGAACAATACCTTTGGGGCGTCGAGTGGTGGTATTACATGCGGGAAAATGGCCATCCGGAATTTTGGGACTACGCGAAGGAGTTATTTTGAAATGGCCAAGTC
>JBBUCP010000103.1:0-1266 GCA_038057725.1 Patescibacteria group bacterium
ATTGCAAAACAAATTCGCCGCGCCCGCTAGATGCAGTTTCTACTTGGGTCTAACAGACCGTAAAAAGATTTGCACAGGAACCGGATTAACGGTATATTGGCTGCATGACTACCGAGACGCGAAAATACAGCATTTCCTTTTCTTCCCGGCCTCATAAGCGCGCGACGCGTACTTTTTTTAGTTTGGCAAAAAAGCATATCGTAAAAGGCAAGCGCGGCGGACCGCGCGATCTCTCCAAGCGGATCGATGAGATCGCGTATGGAGTCTAGCCACTACCTCATCGACAGTTCGGTCTTCGTTGCGTTTTATCGCGATATCGATGCGTCACATGCGGACGCGCTTCGCATTATGGGCGAACTCGCGGAGCATATCCTCATCGTACATCCGTATGTGATCCAGGAAACGGCAACAGTTCTTGCTTCTCGGTCAGGCGTTGCGGTCGCGAAGAGGTTTCTCGAAGATATTGCCGCGGCAACGAATGTCGTTATTCCCGCTGTCGACGCGCGCTACGATATCGGCCGTTTTATTGCGCTCAATAAGCGGATGTCATTTACGGACATCGCGCTCGTAGAGCTTTCAAGGACGACGGGCGCTCGCCTCATAACTTTCGATAAGCAAATGCTTTCTTTTTTCAAAGGTTAGATTTCACGGGAGTCCTTCTTGTTCGTGATACCATCCCGTTATGGTAAAGATCACCTATGACAAACAAGCCCGGATTCTCTCGCTTCGCCTTAGCTCAAAAAAGAGCGTGGATTCTGAAGTGGAAGACACTATCGTCATAGACCGCGACAAAGACGGTGCCGTCGTCAATGTCGACATCATGGATGTCGGACTCAACGAATTTCAACGCACGCAGGCATATGTCTCCGGAGCATCGCGCCCTCGCACAGCGGCGCCATGAATGATGAATATTGTCCCCCATACCCGATTGTGAATGCAAAGAGGCATGCGATACTTTCCATATGAACACCTCGCTCTTAGCCCGAATCAGTTTTACTACTCTCGCTCTTTTACTCGCCTTTGCTCCTGTTTTCGCATCTGCCTCTGCGTGCCCGAATTTATACAGAAATCTCTCCTTCGGCTCGCGCGGAAATGATGTCACTGAATTGCAAACCTTCCTCATCGCACAGGGCGACCTTGCAGCGGGCAATAACACCGGCTACTTTGGCCGTATGACAGAATCCGCGGTGAAATCGTGGCAGGCAAAGAACGGCGTTGTCTCGTCCGGCACGGCAGCGACAACTGGCTACGGCGCTGTCGGTCCCC
>JBBUCP010000104.1:0-12536 GCA_038057725.1 Patescibacteria group bacterium
TATCGCCGCGCCGTGCGCGCTCCACAAACTCCCGAAACGATTCAAGGTGGCTCCAATCAATGAGCCAGACTTCTACTTTTGGCCTGCCGGGCTCGTCAATGATGAGTAACACCTGACCGCATGCGTCGCATTTGAGTGCCGCCGACGGTTGCGGGTCTTCCGTAAAAGTGACGGTACCGGATTGCATCGTGCCGCCGCACGGAGAGCGGGGGCAGCGGTCGTTCGCTTTGGTCATCTTTCTCCTCCGACTAGTTCCTTTCTCCACGATGCACGATGCGGAGTGGAAAAGCAAGTATTGCGCAAAAAGGAAGAACGCGCGACAGTTACAGGATGACAGTGGTAGCGGCATGTATAGGGGCGCTCATAGCGTGGCTTGTGCCGTTTACCGCAAACGCGCCCGGGGTCGTTGTCGAAATTTTGAAGCACGAACCTCCTCAAGAGGCGATCGTGCTTTTTGGCGGTGACATGATGTTTGACCGCGCGATCCGCGTGGCCGCGGATGAGAACGGTGATGATTTTCTTTTCTCCTGCATCGATGAGACGCTGCGCGATGCCGACCTTGTCGTCGCGAATGTGGAAGGCCCGATCACGACGCATGATTCGACGAGTGTAGGGAGCACGCCCGGCGGAGAGAATAATTTCACGTTTACCTTTCCGACCTCGACCGCGACGCTCCTCAAGCGCCACAACATCTCGCTGGTGAATCTCGGCAACAATCACATTATGAATTTCAGCCGCGAAGGCTTGTTGCAGACAAAAAAGTGGCTCGACGAGTCGGGCGTCGGGTATTTCGGCGATCCGGATTCTCCCGAAGCGGATCGTGTGGCGCGTCCCATTATCAACGGCATCCCATTCTCATTCGTGAACTGGAGCGATTGGACCTCTGACAAGACCGATCACACCGTGCAGCAGGTGCGAAAAGAAGCCGAAAGTGGCCGTGTCGTCGTTGTCTATACGCATTGGGGCGACGAGTACGTGCCTCCGACGCCGCGCATGCGCCAGCTCGCGCATTCGTTCGTCGATGCCGACGCCGCCATCGTCATCGGCTCGCATCCACATATCGTGCAAGAACACGAGGTGTATAACGGAAAAGACATCTACTATTCGCTCGGCAATTTCATTTTCGACCAGTATTTCAATGAGGAAGTCCGCAACGGGCTATTTTTGAAAATCATCTTCGACAAAACTGGCGTCGTCTCAATAAAAGAAATCCCGATCTATCTTGAGCGCGATCGTCGGACGTGTTTAAAGACGTAGCAAATCAAAAGAGCCTGTGCAAAGACAGGCTCTCCGAATCAGATCGCGATGAGTGCATTGAACGCCGCATCGTACTCGATCTCTGCGAATCGTGGCAAGAGGTCGAGTTGCGTATTGATCCGTGTCCGTATCATCGAGCGTCGCACTTCACGGGGAAGAAATACTCCCTTGTTCGTGAAGCGAATCTCCATGTCCGCGAGTTCGATGAGGTCGTGGATGAGTCGACGCTTCGAGCGCACGATCGATTCACGCAGTTGGGCGACATCCTCGCTTGTCGGGATCACCACTTTGATCTTCAGGTAATCGCGATCACCGTGCTCGAAGAGATGCTTTTTCGAAGAGAACATATGCAGAGTGCCCATAGCCATGACGTCCTCCGATACTCTTTGAGGCATTTCCGCTGCTCATAGTGCTCTTCAAACGGTAAACGTCAAGCAAAGGTTGAGCATATGCCCTTTTTCGGCTATTGTTGCTTGGAATTGCCGGATCGCCTGCCTGCCATGCCTGCGCATGTAGGGCAAGCAGGTCTAATGGTAGATATTTTATGCTAAAATTGCTCAATGGGAAAAGGATGGAGCAAGGGACTCACGAAAGATACTCATCCCTCTATACTTCGCATCGCCGAGGCAAGGCGGCGGATTGATAATTTTCGATCATGGCGCGAGCGCATGAAGAAAGAAGGGAAGATCAAGTCAGAATACCCACTTCTCAATAGAAATGGCGATCTTGCCGAGCTCATCGGTGTCACGCTTGGGGACGGGCATATTGGCAGATTTCCTCGTTGTGACTGCCTTCGAGTCACTGCAAATAGCGCAAATAAAGGTTTTATACAACGCTATACAGATTTAGTCGAGATAGTTTTTGGCAAAGTCCCAGCGGTAGCGAAAGTAAAAAGCTCAAAAGCGGTAACAATTACTATTTACGAGCGGCATATCTCGAAACGCTTAGGCATTCCACATGGGTCGAGGCACGATTTGCATTACATCCTTCCGAATTGGATCCAACGCAATAAGACTCACGTGATACGGTTTTTGAGAGGTCTCTACGAGGCCGAAGGAAGTTATAGCGTTCATCTGCCGACCTATACGCATAAATTCCAATTCGCAAATGTGAACCCAGCGCTATTGAATTTAGTCTTTAGGCTGGTGTCGAGACTTGGTTTTCATCCGCACATGTCGCCGCGGCAAGTGCAACTTTCACGGAAGGCGGAAGTGCAAAATCTCAAAAATCTGTTAGAGTTTCGTCGTTACTGAAACTATTGCCGGATCGGCTAAAGGTAGGCCGTCGCTCTCTGAAAGCGAAAATCTTGGTTCGATTCCAAGTCCGGCAAAACGTTTGGACTAAGCACGTATGAGGGTTCCATTTGCGGCGCAGTGGAGCCCTTTTGCGTGGGTTCGAGCGGATTTGGAATAACGACAGAGGTTTCTTCAACTTTTTTAATGGCAAAAAGTAAATCGTCGGCTTCAATCGTGAGTTTTTTGTCCTTCAACGTGTAGTTCGAACCAAGCGTCGCGAAGATCTCTTTCCGGATGTGGATAACGGTATATCACGATATAGTACAATTTTGCTACACTATTGCATTGAAGCAATGAAATCTAAGAAATCAAGAATTTTATATGTGATACTCGGAGTCGTTGTATTGGGAGGGGCAACCCTCCTTCTCTTCGGTGGGGGCGTGTTACAAGACATTGCACAAAGTTGTTCTTCTGACGCAAATCGGCCATGCTTTGAACAAGAAATCGCTAATAATTTGCAGGCCGCTGCCAGTGGTAGTGTCAAAAACGAAAAACTGGATACGGAAAGAGGGCAAACAGAGTTTGCTGCATGCATTAAAAACGAAGCGAATCGTCGAGGAGAGGAAAAGGGTCGAACCAAGATTTGCGACTCAGAAATAATCAAATATTGCGAAGAAGCATGGAACGATGATAAAAATAATAAAAATAATGAAAATAGGCGGATCAAAAAATATGAGGGCACATGCGAACCAGAACCCAGCCCGAATTCTAAGGCAGTTTCTATTACCACTGCGAGTTTGCCTACGGCGACGCTCCAGATGCGGTATCGTGCAGAATTAGGCGTAAGGGGAGGTACGGCGCCGTATACATGGAGCGTTAATAGTGGTGATCTCCCTATAGGGGTTACTCTTGACGCAAAGACCGGTATCGTTTCCGGCCTTGTACAATACAATATGTTTACTGCTACTGCTGGCTTGCAAGCACTTCCCGGCATCACAACGATTGTTTTTGAAGTTGTTGATGCTGTCGGTTCACGCGCAACGAAAAATCTGGATCTCGTCATTACAAGAATTGTTGAGCCAGAATTGGATCAGACACATCTGCAAGTGAACAAAGGACGAGATAAAAATGGCTACGGTTCCATCATATCTCAAATCCATCTGACTGATAGCCGTTTTGTTTCCATAACCGACATGGGGTATTATTTTGCAAATGATGATCAAAAAACAGCATACTACTTGAAATATGGAAGTGGTGCCCAACCAGATCAGCTTAGTATTCAAATAGATAATCTTGTCCCTCCGGCGATATTAGATAAAACGCTGGATGTCCAAATCACGACCGACGGGGGCCCAAAAATAGTTTATTTTCCGGCTCTTCCCGCGTGTAGTGATCACTGGTGGGAGTTCTATATAGCCAAAGATGGCTCCACATATTATGGGCGTAGCGATCATGGTTGTGGATACGTAGATCTTTCACCGGAAGAAGCGCTTGTGCCGCAACATCTCGCGCGTGGAGCAAGTGCTACGCCGGACCTTTCAGCGCGACCAAGCTCTCCCACAGATTTTTCTCCCAACTCAATGCGTTCAAGCATGATTTCGGGCGCCGAAATCCTCAAGATAACACCGACCAGATAACACCGACCACGCCAACTGTACTTCCATCGCCTTCTCCCTCACCTACTCCTACACTTCACCAGTTCTGCATCTGCCCCGCACCTACGGTTGCGCACCAGTGAAGTCAAATTTCACGAGTGGCAAATTTACTTGGCAGTACTAAGTTAAAAATGCGAGCAAAAAACGCCGCGATGCGACGGCGGGGCGATGGACACAGTGAGTAGAGGAGTAGGGTAGAATTACGCAGCGAGCGCAAAACGAGCGAATACCGTGTTTCCAGGCATTACTACGGTTCGCACCTCGTTCAAGAGTCGCAACAAAGTGGAGCGCGGGAAACTTGCTCAGGACGCGTAAAAGTATGCAAAACTTAAAAGACGTAATCGTAATAGGGCTCGGAGCAACGGGCAGCGCTGCACTGTATCAACTCGCCAAGAAAGGTGCTGATGTATTAGGCATCGATCAATTCGAGCCGCCTCATGTCTTCGGATCAAGCCATGGTGATACGCGTATTACGCGCCAGGCCATAGGTGAAGGAGACCAGTATGTTCCGCTTGTCTTGCGATCGTATGAAATTTGGAAGGAACTTGAGAAAAATTCCGGCACCAATCTTTTGACTATTACGGGAGGGCTTGTAGTCGAACCAGAGGAGAGTAAAATTTCTCACGGAGCCTATCATTTCTTGCAGAACACTATTGATGTTGCAAAGCGGTTTAACATCGCTCATGAGATTCTTGATGCGCAACAGCTCCAAGAGCGGTTCCCACAATTCGTTTTTCGCGGTGACGAAAAAGGATATTACGAAGGGAGTGCTGGGTTTTTGCACCCTGAGAAGTGCATTGAAGTTCAACTAGAGCTTGCGCGAAAAAATGGAGCTGAGACGCGGTATAACGAGAAAGCCCTTTCTTTCAAAACCTTGACAGATGGCAGTGTCGTAGTGCTTACCGACAAGGGCGAATATGCTGCCAAAAAACTCGTTGTGTCCGTCGGCCCGTGGATTGCAGCAATGCTCCACGAGTTCGCCCATCTCTTTAAGGTCTACCGGCAGGTTTTGTTTTGGTTTGACATTAAAGGGGCAGCCGAAGCTTATGCTGTAGGCAATTTACCCGTGTTCATGTTCCAGCTCCAAGACGGGAACGAGATATACGGATTTCCTGCTGTTGATGGGCCGCGGGGCGGGATAAAAGTCGCATACGAAGAACTGCTTGATGAGACAACTCCCGAGAAAGTAGAAAGAGCGGTGAGCGAAGGCGAAATCGAAAAGATGTATGAAAAATGCATACGGCCTTTGATGCCAGGAATCTCTCGCTCATGCATACGGACAGCTACGTGCATGTAAACTATTACGCCTGATTCTGGCTTCGTCATTGATACGTTGCCAGACAATCATCGGATAATAATTGCCTCGCCATGCTCCGGCCATGGATTCAAGCATTCTGCCGCGATAGGAGAGGCATTATCGGAATTAGTGATGGAAAGTAAAAGCCACTTTGATTTGAGCGCTTTTTCGCTCAATCGATTCAAGAAATCATAGTGCTCAGGACCCTTTGTTTGATGGGTGTAAAATAAGTCAACTCCGTCAAGTGAGGTATACCCGATCACGGTTTGAACTCAAGGCGGCCAACAATCTTATGCTAAGTCAGGTGACTGAGACGCTTGGGTACCTGTCCCGAGGGTTGCGTATCCGCTGCTTGCCCGTCCGTGGCCTTGGGCGAAGGAGGGAGGGCAGTATTCGGAGAGAGTGGTGGTAAGAGTGCCCCATCTTCATCGGGGCTTCATGAACAATGGGCTATCGTTCTCGATGTCGTTCTCGATGTCGTTCTCGATGTCGTTCTCGATGTCGTTAGAGAGCTTTAACAACGACCTTAAGCGAGAAACGGTGTGACTAAAATAATAAATTCGGATGCGGATGAGTTGATCATTGCTCGCAAAGAACTCGAATACCAAAAAGAAGAAAAAGGGAAACTGCTCGAGGAGTTATTCATTGCCAACAAAGAACTCTCCTTCCAAAAAGAGGAGAAAGGGAAACGAGCAGCAGAGCTTGGCATTGCTGACATAGAGCTCGCCTTTCAAAAAGAAGAAAAAGGGAAACGAGCAGCAGAGCTTGGCATTGCCGACATTGAACTTGCCTTCCAAGACGAAGAAAAAGGAAAGCGTGCGGCAGAGCTCGGCATTGCTAACGTAGAGCTGGCCTATCAAGATGCGCAGAAAGAAAAGCGCGCAGCAGAATTGATCGTTGCCAACAAGGAACTTGTCTTTCAGAACGAGGAAAAAGAGAAGCGTGCCGCGGAGTTAAGTGTTGCGAACAAAGAGCTTGCCTTTCAAAACAACGAGAAAGAGAAACGGGCAGCAGAATTGAGCATAGCGAACATAGAACTGGCGTACCAAAATGATGAGAAAGAGAAACGTGCAGAAGAATTAACCATTGCCAACAAAGAACTTGCTTTTCAAAACCAAGTTAAAGAAAAGCGTGCAGCGGAGTTGATCATTGCGAACGAAGAACTTGCCTTTCAGAACAAAGAGAAAGAGAACCGGGCAGCTGAGCTCTTCATTGCCAACAAAGAACTTGCGTATCAAAACAAGGAGAAAGAAAAGCGTGCAGCAGAATTAAGTATTGCCAACATAGAGCTTGCGTATCAAAACGATGAGAAAGAAAAGCGCGCAGCTGAGTTATTGATTGCGAACAAAGAACTTGTATTTGAAACCGGAGAGAAAGAAAAGCGCGCAGCAGAGCTCGCTATTGCCGACATAGAGCTTGCCTTCCAAAACAAAGAGAAAGAAAAACGGGAGATTGCAAACAGGGAGCGAGAGCAAACCCTCTCATACGCAGAGGGTATTTTGGGCACCATGCGCGAACCCTTGCTGGTCTTAGACAAGAATTTGCGGGTAAAAAGCGCCAACGAGGCCTTTTATAGGAACTTCTCTATTACCGCGAAAGAAACAGAGGCAACACTGGTGTATGAATTAAAAAATCGTCGATGGGACACGCCTCAATTGCGCGAAGCACTTGAGAAAATTCTGCCGCAGAAGTCGGCGTTTAACGATCTTGAAATTACTTTTGATTTTCCCATTATTGGTTCGAAAGTCATGTTGCTGAACGGTCGCAGGCTCATACAAAGCGAAAAGGGTGAAGAGCTTATCCTTCTCGCGATGCAAGATATTACCGAGCAGCGTGTTCTCCAGCAGCGCAACGACAGTTTCATGAGTATGGCGAGTCACGAGCTGAAAACGCCCGTGACCACGATAAAGACGCTCGTGCAGATGCTCCAGTTACAATATGAAAAAAGTAAAGACACAACGCTTGTCGAGTATCTCACCACAATTGGCCAGCAAATTGAGCAACTGACGCAACTCGTGGCCGATCTCTTGGATGTTTCCAAGATCAAAGCTGATAAATTCGAACTTGACGAGAAAGCCTTCAATTTTGATTCTTTGGCGACAGAAATAGTTAAAAGTTGCCAACTTCTCTCCCCGCAGCACGCAATTACGCTTCAGGGAAAGACACAGGCGCAGGTGAGCGGAGATCGCAATTCTATCAGCAGGGTGTTCATCAATCTTATTACGAATGCGATCAAGTATTCTCCGAAAGCGGATAAAATCAGCATCACTCTCTCTCACACCGAGGAATGCGTACGTGTGGGTGTCAAAGATTTTGGCATAGGTATCGCGAAGGATCATCAAGGTAAGATCTTCGAGCGTTTCTTTCAGGTCGGCAACAATCGTGGACAGAGCTTTGCGGGCCTAGGGATTGGCCTCTATATTACTGCAGCTATTGTGGCGCAGCACAAAGGCCGCATATGGGTTGAAAGTACCGAGGGGAAAGGCTCGACATTCTTTTTTGAACTTCCGACACAGAAGCCGGAAGGAAAAAATGCTCATGAACGCTCCTAATACTGTACGGCGGGGGGCGAAAGTGTTGATTATCGATGACAATGCGGGAATTTTGTTCGTCATGCGGAAAGCATTGGAATTGAAAGGGTATGAAGTGCATACGTCCGACACGTTTACCGGCATAGATGCGGTAGAAAAGGTAGCGCCAGACTTAATGTATCTCGACATCTCTCTTGTGGGACAAGACGGACGTGAAGTTGCCCAAGAACTCAAAGGCGACGAGGGAACAAAACATATCCCGATTATTATACTGACGGCGTATCCCAACGCCGACGAATTGGCAAAGGAAGCAGGAGCAAACGATTTTCTCCCCAAGCCTTTTGAACTCGCAGACCTTTGGAAAATGACGGCGAAGTATACAGCGGGGTTAGATATGGGGCCCACGCTGTAGCTCGCACGAACGAGGCAACGTTTGATCGAGCGGCTAAATACGGTGTTTCCGGACATAGCAATAGTTCGAACTTCGTCCCAGAGTCGCAAATAGGTAGGTAAATAGCGCATCTCTGCTATAGTAGTCTCTCGTTTATCCATAACGCATTTACACCATGACCGACGAAACAAATCCGACAGCTCCTGTCGAGGCGCCCGTAGTGGCTCCAGTAGAGCCTGCAGCAACTCCGGTTGCATAAAGAAAATCGCCGGCTTTGTGCCGGCGTTCTCTTTTAGCATATGTTACGATATATAGATTACCGGTAGCATCAATCACTATGGCAAAAGGAAATAATTCTCGCCGCAAGGAAGCGAAGAAACCGAAGAAGAACAAGAAATAAGGACTCACAAAACACCTCGCATCACACGAGGTGTTTTTGTTCGAGAAATCACATGTGTCTATTTTTCCGCGGCCGCGGAAAAATAGGAACACGTGTCAAATGAGTATTTCCCAACAGAGATGGAATAAGGTAGGCTGTGGCCGTGGCAAGGGAAGAAGCATTGGTCCGATTCGAAGACGTATCCTTTGAATACGGCTATACAAAACCGATCCTCAATGAGGTTAATTTTGCGGTGCGCCGCGGGATGAAATTGGCGATCATGGGACAAAATGGTGCGGGGAAGAGCACCATCCTCTCGCTTATTACCGGCGAACATATGCCGGAGAGCGGCTCTATCCACACGCAGGCGCGCCTTTCTATCGCGACGGCAAAACAAGTGATCCCGCGCGATCAGCTCGACCTCACGGTGCGAGAATTCTTTGAAAAGTGCTTTGTGGACAAGGTGTACGACATTGATCCGCGCATCGACGAAGTGCTTGAAATTGTCCACTTGAACGCGCCACATGATCGCATCGTTCGCTCATTTTCCGGCGGCCAGCAGGCGCGGCTTCTGCTTGCTTCGGCGCTTATCCAGAACCCTGATCTCTTGCTCTTGGACGAGCCGACGAACAATCTCGACACCGCCGGCATCGAGCATCTCACGAAATTCCTCGTCGAGTACGACAAGACCTGCATTGTCATCTCTCACGACGCGGAGTTTTTGAATGCCTTTACGCAAGGCGTGCTGTATCTCGATTTGAATACGCGCAAAGTCGAGCAGTATCCGGGCAACTACAATTCCGTGCTTCGCGATATCGCGGCGCGAATCGAAGCGGAAAACCGCAAGAACGCGCAGCTTGCAAAGGAAATTCAAGCCAACAAGGACAAGGCGAACTTCTTTGCGCAAAAAGGCGGCAAGATGCGTCTCGTCGCAAAGAAAATGCGCACCAAAGTGGAAGAGATGGAGGAAGAGAAAGTGGATGTCCGCAAAGAAGATCGCACGATCCGCGATTTCACGATTCCTGCGCAGCCGGATTTGCCGATTGAAGTCATCAACATCACGTCATTCAATGTGATTAAAAATCACAAGCCGAAGAAGCAAAAAGTCGCGCTGCGTCTCAAGAAAAACCAGCACCTCCTCCTCAAGGGCCCGAACGGCATCGGAAAGTCCACGCTTTTGCAATCGATCGTTGATCGTACCGCAGAGGGCGTAACAGTTCCGTCGGAAGTACGCATCGGCTACTACCGTCAGGATTTCTCAACGCTCGATTTCGAGCAATCAGTCTTTGAATCGCTTATGGCAGTTATGAAAGCGAAGGACGAGGAAGCGATGCGCAAAATCGCGGCAGGATTCCTCCTTACGGCGGATATTATGAAAACGAAAGTGGGCGACCTCTCCGAAGGCCAAAAAGGCCTCCTCTCATTTGCGCGACTTGTCATCGAGCGCCCCGGCCTCCTCATCCTCGACGAACCAACCAACCACATCAACTTCCGCCACATTCCCGTGATCGCGAAAACATTAGATGCCTACCAAGGCACCATGATCCTCGTCTCGCACGTCCCCGAATTCGTAGCGCAGATCCGGATTGACGAGACGCTGGATTTAGGGAAGTAGCAGATCCGAACCACCTGATTCGAGGTTTGGTGGGGTGTTTTGACCCTATTTTCTTTTGTGATACTATGGGCGCGGAAAGCCCACCGAGAGAGGTATCCCATGGGATTCGCGACACGATATCTCACCAAACGTGTGCCACCGTTACTTCGATATTTCGCTGGCACGACTGCGCTTTTCCTGATCATTGATGAGGTTTGGACTGTCTTTCGGGAGCGAAGCGAAGAAGGGATGAGAGGGTTCATCAGTCTCCCACTGAGATTTTTGAAATACTTCGTGTGTACTCTTATCGTCTTCGCATTGTTTGGGCGTAACGCTTTCGTCGCGCTCTCATTGTTTGCGTGGTTCCGCCGCGTGGACAACGTTGTCGATGGAGACACGCCTCTGCCGGAGAGATGGAATGTGCATCAGTATCGCTTTCAAAAAAACATCCTCCTCTCCGCAATCGCGCGCGGTGCGAGTGGAGACCTTCTCGTTGAAGACATCCTTCTTGTCAAAGGTGTCGAAACGGCCCGTTATCAGGGGGTGACCGTTCTCGACGAGATCGCGGACATATGGGACGTTATGGAGTGGGGTTGTACGCGCCAGGAAACCGGGCATTTGGCATCGAGATCCGAACTGCTTTTTCAAACCGCAAAGCAGGACCGCGCAGTTCTTCGCGTTATGGTGAAAGCGTGTCGGGGGAATATCGAGCGTTTCGATGAGATCGCGGGCGGATTTACGGGGTCCTTTACTCGTGCGGATTGGCTCGACGACATGCTGGAAGATATCCAACAGGGCATCATCAATGTACCGAGGGAAGCGATATCCGAATATCATGTCGATATAGCGCAGGTTCTTCTGTGCAGGAACTGGGACGAGCTTATGCAATATTCACCCTTTGCCTCGTGGTATCGAGATGAGGTGCGCCAATCAAGGGATGAATGGCGTGAAATGTGTGCGAGACTCGGTGAGGATTTCGCGGGCATCTTCAGCTCAAAAATTGTCTCAACGGGCTTTATGCGGATCACCATCGGCAAGGTTGAACCTCAATTTGAACGTGCCGCCGCGCGCATGACAGAGTTGTCCAACTCTTCGTAGAATAACCGCTCGGCTGTCTGGTCGAGCGGGCTTTTTTCCAATACTAAAAACCTTGTAGAATACGCACATGAATACGGACATATTGAAAATCGGAGGTAGCGTTGTCACCGACAAAAAAAGCGGCCGACCTATGCTACGTGCACGCGCACAAGAGATTGCGCGCGAGGTTGCACGTGCACGATTGAAGAAAAAGGGCCATCTCATCATTCTATATGGGGGCGGCTCGTTCGGACACCCGCTCGCGTATCGACATCGACTGAGAGATCGATCGCTTTCAGTAGAGGCTCTCGTGGGAGCCGGATACACAATTTCCTCGATGCGCGAGTTGGGGAACCACCTTGCGGCGCTCTTTCTCGATGTCGGTATTCCCGTGGTGCCGCTTCAGACGAGTTCGTTTGTCAGCATGCGGCGGGGTCGGCTGCATTTTTCGCATACAATGATAGAAACGATTCTCAAGAACGGCGGCGTGCCACTTTTGGGAGGCGATGTGGTCTTTTCCGATAGGCGAACAGCGATAGCGTCCGCCGACACGCTCGCTGCGAAGCTCGCGAAAAAATTCAAAAAAACGCGGCTTTTTTTTGCAACTGATGTCGATGGCGTGTATACAGCATTTCCGCCTCGTATAAACGAACGCCCGATCGCCGTGCTCGATCGTGTCACTCTGAAAAATCTGCTCAAGAGGCCGCGAGCGAACAATGAGGGGACTGATGTAACTGGTGCCATGCAGGGCAAACTCCGTGCGTTGCTCGACGTTCACAGCACGACCGCGATGATTTTTAACGGCAATACGCGAGGTGTGATCGTCGAGGTACTCTCCGGAAAAAAGAAGGGAACACAGATTCGTTTATAAAAAAGATGAGCGTAGCCATACGGCTACGCTCATTGAATGCCGAGCCTCTCGACTACACGAGATTTCCGGGTGGAATACACACGCGGCGCACCACATTGCGATGCTTCGCGGCGTAGTCCTCGATCATCTCGCGGGCGCCTTGGCGGATCCAGAGTTGGAGAGCATGTTGAGGTGATTTCCACTGGTAATTTCCGACCTCAGGGCGATCGCCAGAAACGCTTGGTAGCAGGAAGGAATCGGTTTTGGTCG
>JBBUCP010000105.1:0-1273 GCA_038057725.1 Patescibacteria group bacterium
TTCCATGTGAAAGTGGTTTGTGGCGAACACGTCCTCCCACGACGTACAACCGAACGATCCCTGGCTCAAAGCCGTTGTTTTTACAGATTTCTTTGTATGTACGAATCATGTCGGATGCGACTTCTTGTATGCGCACAAAAGCTGACTGCATCAGCTCACGACGCGCAGGTAATTTTGCTCGCAAGGTATCAAGTGTTTCGCCTTCGGGTATTTGATCTTCCGGATACGAATGATACGGATCATCTTTCGTCCGACCAAGAATTTTCAAAAGAAATCCGCTGGGATCATTCGGCTCGGCAACTCCCTCGTGGAATTGCTTTTCGGTCGCGTCTTTCGATTTGTTTGTAAGGTCTTCCATACTTTATATAAGCAATGCTATCGCAAGAAACGACACGCCGACAGCGGCCACTTTTCGCACATTGATATGCTCGCGGTACCACCATATCGAGAGGACGATAGGGACGAGGATATAATGCGCGTGGATGACATACACGATACTGATCTGTCCCATGCTCATCGCTTTGAGGAGCATCCAGAACCCGGTAAAGGAGAAAACTCCCGTGATTGCGCCTAGTTTCAAGTCTGCAAGTGTGATGCCGAAATTTTTTCCGTCACGGACATGTTTTTCTCGTAGAAAAATGATTAGAGATGTGGCGGCTCCGGCAATTTGTCCCAGCAGCATGACGCATAAAAGGGTTTCGTCATACGCAAGGCCTTTTTTTGTAAGAAGTGCACCAAAGGATGTAAGTACTGTCGAGATCACGAGCAAGATGAGGCCGAGGTGCAGATTTACCTGGCGGTGTTTTTCGGCGGACGAAACGAGGATCAGAGGGACACAGATACTCACGGTGATACCGATAATTTCGCGCAATGCGAGTGACTCACCAAACCACCAGATGCCGCCAACAATAACTATCAACGGTCCGAGAACTTTATTGATCGGAAAGTAAATAACACTATCAATCGATTTGAGCGATTCAATTCGAATGAAGTTACCAATTGCATGCGTCACCCCCCCAAGGAGGCCGAATACGACAATCTCAAAAAGCTCTTTGGGGACTTCATAAAACAAAACGAGCGTAACAAAGGCGGCAACGGCGGAAAGCCCATACATGAGGAAGCCGTTAAGCGCAGAATTGCGTCCTTGATTCGCAACGACCTTCTGCACAAATGCTTGCACGCCTCCAATGATCGTTGCACCAAGCGTCCAAGCAAATACGACGCCATCCATAGTTACTGTTTCCGTGGAATCAGTTTTGTCGGTTTTTTGTTG
>JBBUCP010000106.1:0-3845 GCA_038057725.1 Patescibacteria group bacterium
CCGCGATGTCGTTCTTGATCATCGCGACAACGCCGTCCAAAACGCACTCTTTATACACCAGATAGCCGGTATTCAGGGTGACCGCCGCATCGGTCACGGGGACGTAGACGCCGCCGATCGCGGTCAAGGTGCCGATATTGGCGTATTGCGCCGCGCGGCAGCCGAAGATACCGTCGCGCGAGAGCGAGCCGGGCGCCGGGCTCGGCGTAGTCCCAGTACCGGGCGGCATGCCGACGCCTGGCGGCCTCGCCTGTGCAAAGGCGGTGTCAACGCTAAGAAAGCTGGCCGCGCAGGCGGCAAGCACCACGGCAAGGAAGAGTGGTTTAATTTTGTGCAAGGGTGCGTACATAGTATTGGGAGAGCGCATCAAACGCGCGGAGCATTTCTTCTTCGTTGTCGTTCATGGTCTTCAACGTCGCGACGGCGGCGAACGCGTCGCCCGAAAAGCGCGACATGCGTCCCACGGTATCCGCGTAGGCGCCCAGCGCGTTGAGCGCGCGCAGGTGTTCGGGAACGGCGTCTTTCGGGACGGCGACCGTGAGCATATTGCTCTCTGCTGCGCGGTAGCCTTCGGCCGCAAGGACGAGGGGCAGAAGCGAAGCGGGATCCTTGGTCTGCAGGTATTCGGCGAAATATTCGAGTTCCGGCAGCGCGTCGGTCAGAAGCGGGGCGAGCGCGGTGCGCATGTCTGCACGGTACTTGAGCACCATCGCAGGAGACGTGTCATCGGCAAGGACGATCTCCTCGGCCATGTGCGGGACAAAAAATTCTTCCGCGCGAATATTCTGCGCGATCCTTTGCGCAAGCTCCTCTCCTCGCTCGGGTGTGTACGAATCCTGCTGCTTGAGCGAAAGGTAGCCGCCATAGAGCGCTTCGGCGACATTCTGCGCCATGGAAGCAAGCGTGCTATCCGGCGTTGACGAGGCGGTGGAAGTCGCACTCACGAGTATGCCGGATTCTCGCAACGCATCTTGCCAATCAGGTGTGCCGTTTTCGTCAGCGTCCTCGATCGGGAGATAGGCGCGGGGCGAGACGGGTTCGAGCGCT
Source organism: Patescibacteria group bacterium (assembly GCA_038057725.1). Taxonomy (GTDB): domain Bacteria; phylum Patescibacteriota; class Minisyncoccia; order Phycocordibacterales; family UBA2100; genus UBA10103. Next base: position 1,048 of record JBBUCP010000106.1, read on the forward strand.
TGCACGGCGCCGGGCGCGGTGCGCGTAAATGTATTGCCGAGGTGGACGCCGATGGCGCCGATAAAGACCGCGATTGAAAGCGCGGCAGTGATGAGAATGGGTGATGGCCCACGCATATTTTCTCTGCGCACACGGTGATTATAGCACCGCTTTTTTCAGCAAATATTCATCTTCTGTCTCAATGCCTGTCTAAAATGCCTATTTAAAATGAAAGGGTCGGACTGAACATGAAGATGCTCCCCGGGTCGCTCGAAGAAAAACTCACTTCATTCGCGCTGAAAATGCCCACGATGACGAGAAAGCGCTTTGCGAGCGATTCGACGCTCGCGTTGTAGGTATTTATGGCGCCCAGGAATTCCTCGTCGGTTTTTGTCGCCGCGACCTTCGTCAGGTTCGTGCCGGCAAGGCGGTAGCTTGTTGCAAGTGCGGCGTGTGCCGCCTTTATGTCTGCGGGCACCGTCTGCAGCTGCCCTAGGTCGCGCCCGAGTTCGGCCATCTCATAGCCCAAGCGGTCGACGTGCGAGGTTTTGTCGGCATTTTGGCGGTCTTCCGCATGGTCTTTCATCATTTGCACGGAATTAAGGTGCAGACTCTCGAAGCCCTGGATGTAGGTTCCGACCTCGTTACCGTACGTGAAGAGCACTTCCGCTTCGGGTGATCGTTGTTTCGCGCCGGTGGAAACACTGATGAGGCCCTGTGGGATGAGCGAATAGCCGCTGCTTGTTTCTGCAGGCGTCGATATCGGTGCGTTCGGTTGAACCGAAAGCTCAAAGAGCAGTTTCCCCAGGTCGTTCGCGAAATCTTCCGCGCCGCTCCCGTCTGCATTCGGCGCCGGGATCGGGATGTAGCCGAGCGCGGTCTTCGGCGACTGTTGCTTCACGATCGCTTCCGCGCTCATGCGCTCTGCCTGCGTCAGGGTGCGCCCGCCCGTAAAAAAGACCGAACCCGCGCCGACCCAGTTGTTTGCGGAAGTAGACCCGCCCACTCCGGTGCGCGCGACGACGACGAAGAACAGGATAATGAGGAGCGAGATGGCAGCGATAGAGGTCGCAAGGTACGGATGGCTGTGCACCCATCCTTTCTTTCCGACGGGGGCTTCAGCCGGCGGTGCTTCTGGTGCGATCGGATATTGGTGGCCGGGGGGCATATGCACAGTATACCGTGCTGTAAGCGTCGCGGATGCTACAATGCACACGTGATCAAAACTTTTTCCGCCACGTTTCTCATCGTGAGTGTCCTTTTTGTCCTCGTCCTTCCGTTATTTGCGCATGCGTTTCCCTTTGGAGGCGCAATCGGCACGATCGTCCCTTGTTACAACAATGCGATCTATGCGTCGCTCGGCCCGCCCCGCGGCGGGCCGTACATTTGGACGCCGGCGACGCGCACATACCAATTCGGCCCGCCGCGCCACAGCGGCCAATGGCTCCTCGGCCTCGCCAGCGCGCCGTACTATTGTGTCGTCTCGATTTTCCCCGTCATCGTTTGGCCAGGGACACACATCGACATGATGGGGTCCAGCCAGTAGGAAAAGAGTGCCTTCGCACTCTTTTCCTCTGGGCTGGACGGCCGGAGGCATGTTTCGCGAGTACGCGAAACAGCCGAGGCGTGGTCAGAGAAATTTTCGAGCGACGGCGAGAAAATTATCTGTGACGGAGTCAGTAGAAAAAGAGCGCGGGGCGCTCTTTTTCACTGCCTCGACGGGCGCAGCGGGACCCGCGCCAGCAGGTGCGGGTGCGAGCCGGGGGCTGCGCAAAAATTCGCCCGACGGGGCGAATTTTATGCGTGGCCGTTCGCAGAACTCGGCCGCATCAAAATATCCGTGACCGAGGCAGTAATTAAACTAGATTCCCCACAATCCGTTTCCAATCGTCAAGATTCAAATCCTCCGCCCGCACTTTCGCATCAACTCCGGCCGCGCGAAGCGCCCCCTCCCCTTTTTCCCCAAACACCTTCTCCAAATTCCCGGCGAGCTGCTTTCGCTTGGCAGCAAATCCCGCCTTCACCGCTTTGAAAAACAAGTCTTCCGAAATCTCGTCAAAAAATTTCCGTGAAATATTCCCCACAAGCACAATCGCCGAATCCACCGACGGCGGCGGATTGAAGCATCCCGCAGGCACCTTTGCGACGATTTTCGGGGTGCCGTATGCTTTTACCGAGAGCGAAAGGATGCTCTCCTTCCCGTCCCGCGCCACGATCCGTTCCGCCACTTCTTTTTGTATGAGGAGCGCCATTGCCCGCGGTTGATGTTTGGCAGTGAGGAAGTCGCGGATGATTTCCCCAGTGATGTAGTACGGGATATTCGCCGCGACGACATACGGCCGCCCGTTGAGGACGTCATAGGTATCGCCATTGCGGATGTCGCCAAGCATGAGATGTAACTTCCCATTTTTCGTTTCGTCGGCAAATTTCCCGGCAAGAAACGCTCCGAGCGCCTCGTCTTTTTCGATGGCAACGACGGTATTTCCCGTCGCGAGCAGTTTCTCCGTGAGCGCGCCGCGCCCGGGGCCCACTTCGGCGATGACTTCACCCTCTCGCGGCGCAACTGCGCCAACAAGATCGCGCGCGACCCACTCCGCGTTCAAAAAATGTTGTCCCAGCCGCGCGCCTTTTCTTCTCACCCCGTTAGAAGCCATACCAAAGATAATTATCGGATAAAATCACTTTTGCAACACATTTCGCGAAGCTTCTAACGGGGCTCATGTGATTATTGGCTCATAAATACGCGGCTCGTCAGCGTATTTAATGAGCCTTTGGTCGATATCTTCAAGGAACGTCGAAGGGATCGTGCGCTCGCGCTG
>JBBUCP010000107.1:0-4393 GCA_038057725.1 Patescibacteria group bacterium
GCTGAACTCGGCGATTCGCGACAAAACAAAAACTCCCCCTTGCGGGGGAGTTTTGTTCGTTGGGCCAAATTCCCAACTGGAGATCCCTTGCGAGATCCGGATCAAGAACGTTAGTTCTGGATCGTGTTGTAGGCTGTGCGGAAGTCTGACGTCGGCGTGGTTGCAACAATCGTAGCTGCTGTTGCAGTATCCGTTGTCGCATGACCAACGCTTCCGATCTGGACGCGGTATTGCTGAGTTCCGCTGTACGAAGTATCCGGGTTAAGGGATACCGTAAGCATGAAGTCAGCTGACTGACCGCCGGAGATGAGGACCGAGTTGGTCTTCTCAACACCGCCCGATACCCTGCTGACACTTCCCGTAAGCGTACCAGCCTGTCCCGTCGACGTCGCAGTTGTGCCGTTGGTGAGGTAGAAGTTGATACCCTTCGTAGTGTTGTCACCAGTTGCACCCGCAGTTGTCGATGCGAGGGAGTTAAGCGGGATGTACACATCGTTCGAACCGAAGTTCGTGACACGAAGTGTCACCTTGAACTCACCCGAGGTGTTTGCCACGGTGTCGTTCGGAGTGAGAGTGAAGCTCTCGCCAACCTTCGCAACCTGGATACCTTCCGAGTAGAGCGTCTGGGTGTAGGTCGAGACGGAACCTGCGCGGTTCGTCACGCTCTTGCCGTCAGTCACTGCCTTGGCGTTGATTTCTGTAACGCCAGCAGATGTTGATGCGGTAAGCGTGTCGCCATTGTCGAAGGCAGTCGCAGAGCCGGACCCCGCACCAATTGCGCTGATCTTTGCAACGACGCTGTAGGTCAGTGTTGCATCCTGTGCAATCTCTTCTGTCGTGTCCAAGGTGAATGAGAGCACCTGGCCATCAACGGCAGTCACGGCCTCTTCCGCAATGCGAGTTGTTCCTCGCAAGAGGTAGAAGGTCTGGACCATCGTTGAAGTGTCCGTTACGCCCGTTGCCGTCGTTGAGGCAATGAGGGTATCGAACGTCATCGCTGCACCTTCAGCCTTGAGTGTGAACTCGACGAGTTTGACCTCGGTCGAGCTGGTATCAGAGACTGAGATGTTAGCTGCCTTCGGATTGCCCGAACCTTCCGCCATGCGGAGCTGGACGTCCGAAGAGGACGAAACACGGCTCACATAGACACCGGCGTTCGTGACGCTCGTTGACTCGAAGAGAGTCGCGTTCGTCGCATCCGTGTAGCGTGTCTGGACGAGTGCTGCCGTCCAGTCGTTGGTCGATCCGTCGTTATCAGCATCGATGCTCGATACCGCGGTCATACCGACATGGAAGGTAACCTTGTTACCCGCGCCCATGCGGATGACTTGCGCAACCGGGATGCTTGCAGAGTAAACCCCTGCAGAATCGCGGCTGAAGCTCGAAGGACTCACAGAAGCGATCTTCGTGCCGTTTGCCCAGATGCTGATGTCGCTTGCGTAATCCACAAGACGATCAGACGCGCTGGAATCAACCGCAGCCGTAAACTTGACGCGGATGTTGGAGACACGAATGTCACCGCCGGAAGCCTCAACCTTGAAGCCGAGAACCTTTTCCGTCGTACCCGTGAAGATCTGGTCTTCGACATCAACGGTTGTTGACGTCACCGTCGCGCTGCCTGCCGAACCGTTCAGAGTCTCTGTCGGGGTCGTAGGAGTCGTTGGCGTTGTCGGCGTTGTTGGCGTTGTCGGAGTAGTCGACACGCAGACGCTCGCTGCTTTCGCGCGAGAGATTGGACCCCAGTAGCCGGCTGCCGGCGCGACGCCGTTCATAGCCTGCCACGAAGCGAGAGCCGCCTTCGTCTTTGCGCCGAAGTAAGCCGATTCGTTGCCCATTGAACCTGCGCCTGATGCCGAGACCATAGCGCCGTGACTGTTAAGGAATTTCTGAACACACATGACTTATCCGCCTGAATCACCCATTTGGTGAGACATAGTGAAGCTTTATCAGCCTGCACCTGAGACGGTTGTGGAACCACCGCCGAGAGCTGATATTTGTGCGAGCAATGCCTGTACTTGAGCCTGAAGTTCCGAGAGCATGTCTGCTTTCGCCGGAGTGACGAATGCGAACGAGAGCGCAAGGACCAAAACAGAACCCACAAACACTGTCGCAACATTCTTTGTTGCTAAATTCATAGTTTGATATTTGACCTTTGATCCCGCTCTTTCAAAAAAAGGGCGGGACGCTACGTAGGTTCCTTCGACGGGAACGTGCGTAACTATGTGTCCACAAGAGTGGGCACAGTTTAATAAATTTTGCTAGCCCCACTTCCGTTTTAATAATAGTCGGACGTGAGGGTTAGCATCTTGGGGAAGTCTGGCTTTCTGTCATTCAACCGTTACTGGACGTTGCAGCCGTTTCTGAAGATCGAACAGGTATCTCCTGTATGAAGGAGACGCACCATAGTCCCCGGCCTTTCAGCCGAAAACTTCATTTCATTCTCTATATCATGATGTCAATGAACATCGCCAGCTCTCGCCGTGCGCAATGCAAACCCATGCTGGGGCTTGCATTGGAACCCATTATAAACGAACGGACACCCACTACCGTCGGATATCCAAGTGTCGTTTGTGGATAACTGGTGAATATGCAGGCGTCGGAGCAGGTTCTACACCCATCCCAACGGCGGCTTGTACCCCCAGTTATCTGCCGCAGACTAGGCTAAATGAAGGCAAAAGTCAATCAAAAACCGCCTTCCAGCTTCACTATCCCCGACTTGTGGGAACAGCGGAGGGGGGGGGCGCCACCCCGTCCGTTTATACGGCGACCCGATAGCGGCTCCAGCGCTTTTCCCCCGTCTTTTCGACGCGCCGCAATTGGACAAGGTTTGCCAACTCGCGTTGAACCATCTTTTCGCTGTATTGAGGTAGATTTGACGTTATGTCCTTGATACCCAAAACGCCGCCGCCCCGCAGTATGTCCATTATCTGATTTCCCCTCTCTACACCACCTAACCCCACCGTATCGTCCTTGATATGCTTCGTGGGATTTTTCTTGTTTGCCCCATGTCCAATACGAGAAATGGTTTCTGAATCCTTTTGTACGGACATCGTATGGGCAGGTGGCGTAAGATCTCCCCGTGACAGGATCACGTGTTCGGCGAGCCGGGAGCGCTCTGATACCAGAATCAAGCTGCCGAGCTCGTCGAGCGCCTCTATAACCGCATTTGCATTCTGCACCGATATATATCCCGCTATCACGAGGAGGCGAACCAACGAGATCGTGCCCCGTATCTCGGCGAGCACCGACTGCCCTTTTTCAGACGCTGTTGCACGGAATTCATTCCGAAATTCGAGGATTTTATTGAGGAGCCGCAGTCCTGCATCCCGTGCCGATGTTCGCAGAGGTTCGTCGTTGGGGATGTGATTCGTAATTAAATGAAGCGCTGCGCAAATACGTTCAGCCCTCCGATATGAGTTTTCACCGGTCAAGTTAGAGCCAAAAGGATTGGTCTTAACCTGGTGCGCATCCAATATGGACAGTATGTTCGATATCTCATTTTTACCGCTCCATGTATCGGAAGTCTCGTTCGTAACTGTCTTTGACGTGTCCCTTACATGACCCCTTGGCATGGCTGGAGTATATCTCTCGGACGTCCTTGCGCAACAACGTACGTGGTGTGGACAGAGGTTTGCGTTTTTTGTCCAATTTTTAGTACGAAAATTGAAGCCTCTAGAAGCAAACGATGCATAGCGCAGGCATGCAGCCATGGCAGCTGGATGAAGAATCCTGGAAATACCGCGTGATATCATGTACCTCGTGGCAAAAAAAGAGCGTGAAAAAGAGCGCAAGAACGGGAGACGGAAACGTGCCGATGAGGCGGAAACAAGCGCCTCACCGGTAAGCGTTGAAGCATTGCGAGGCGTGTGCGCCGTGCTTGCGGTGGCATTTGCGATATTCCTCTCCCTTGCGGCGTTTGAGATCGGCGGCGCCGTAGGAGCGTTCCTCTTTTCGATACTCTCGAAGCTGCTCGGCGTCGGATACATGCTGCTTCCGCTATCGCTTTTACTGCTTGCGACAGCCCTCTTGCGCTCCTTCCAAAACCGCTTCGGCGCAATCGAGATTGCAAGCGTCGTCGTCTTCCTCGTCTCAAGCTTGAGTTTGGTCGCGATCGCCTTTCCCGAAAAGGGCGGGGTCCTGGGAACTGCAATCGTGACGCCGCTTGTCGCCGCGGTCGATACGGCCGCGAGCGTCATTTTCCTCATGGCGTTCGTCGTTGCGTCGGTCATTATCGCGTTCGACATCCACCTTTCCGTTTTGTTCGCGGCGCTCCGCGAACGGATGCGAAGCCCGCTTGAAACGCCATCTCTTCAGGATGACGACATGGCGATCGAAGGCCTCCCCGAAGACGACGAGGACGCCAACGACGACGACGACGGCGACGGCTGCGTCA
>JBBUCP010000108.1:0-1010 GCA_038057725.1 Patescibacteria group bacterium
AAATTCGAATTCGAAATTCAGGTGTGGGTGTGTTATACATTTGATACCCCCTCGTAGCTCAATGGTAGAGCTTCCGACTTTTAATCGGGTGACGATGGTCCGATTCCATCCGGGGGGAATGAGACGAACAAACAGTGCCTGCGCACTGTTTGTTCGCGCGTTCCCAGACGCAAGCGATGTCGCGCAAGCTTGCGCGACCGCGCGTCGTGGTCAGGCTGACATTTTTGTGTCGACAAAAATGTACAGCTTGACGATTCTACAACGGCAAATCAAACGCAAACGGGCCGGCGCCAAGGACAAGGAGACAGAGGCACATCACGAGCGCGAGGGCTGCGGTCGATTTCGGATACGGGTTCCAGTCGGCTTTTATGAGCCACGCTATCGTGCAGGCGATGCCGACGAGCGCCGCGAGCTGCGTGGAAAAACCAATGAGGAACGCGACGGCGACGAGACAGTCGATCGCACCGAAAACTTTCATGAGCGTTTCCGGCCTCTTCATGCGCGTCCAGGCGCTGTAGGCAAAGACGCCCGTAAGAGCCAGGCGGATGAGGAATGCGGCAAGCGGTGAGAGGAAGAGGAGTTCGGGAAATAAGCTAAGCATGCAGAAAGGATAGCATGCGGAAAAGAGGCGTGGTAGCGTGCTGTCCATGAAGCATCCGGTCGCCGTCCTCCTCCACAACATCCGGAGCGCCCACAACGTCGGCGCGATTTTCCGTACCGCGGACGCGGCGGGGGTTTCAAAAATCTTTTTAAGCGGCTATACGCCGATGCCGGTCGACAAATTCGGCCGGACGCAGAAGGAGATCGCGAAGACTGCACTCGGGGCGGAAGGATACATCCCGTGGGAATATTGTAAGACGCCGGGCGAAGTTATCGCGAAGGCGCGCGAAGGGGGATTCCAGATCGTCGGCATCGAACAGGATGCGCGGGCGCGCGACTACCGTAATTTCAATCCGGAACGCCCGACGCTCTTTATCCTCGGCAACGAAGTGCGCGGCATCTCATCGCAG
>JBBUCP010000109.1:0-754 GCA_038057725.1 Patescibacteria group bacterium
GGCATTCAAGATGCCGATTCTCTTGAGGGCGTCAAGATTTTTCATGCGGGCACCGCAGAAAAAGACTGTGACATCGTGACGAACGGCGGTCGAGTCCTTGGCGTAACCGCACTCGGTGCGACTATCGCGGACGCGCAAAGGAATGCCTACGAGGCGGTCAGTAAAATCCGATTTAATAACGCCCATTTTCGCACCGATATCGGCTGGCGGGCAGTCGGGCGATAAAATGGTTCTCCACAGCCTTCATTCATTGGACACTCATTAAAATCGTGCTATAGTGCTCGCGGGACTGGCAGAGGGTGCCGGTCAATGACGGAGGGAATCCGATGAATGAAGCATTTCTGGTTACTCTCGGAATCGTGCTGGTTGGAATTCCGGGCGGTGCGCTTATGGCACTTGCGATTTCGCATCCGCCGGAGGCGAGACGAATGCTTAGCTCTGGATGGGAATGGTTGCGAAAGCACCTACCCGAGCCGCCGCGCTATTGGCGCGACATCCGATAACAAGAAGGGAGCATCCGTCACCTTTAAGCTCGGCGCCATCGCGTGCCGAGCTTTTTCTATGCAATCCGAACCACTCCTAGTTCTTCTTTTATAAGACCTTTGATTTCCATTGTTGAGAGTAGGATATTTGCTTCGCTAATAGGGAGTGCGAGATTCGTGAGGAGTTCGTCGCGGCTGCATGGAGAGGCTATTATTTCAAGTACGCGGATTTCATTAGCGGCCAAGTCGGACTTAGCCATTATATGGCTAAG
>JBBUCP010000109.1:764-2919 GCA_038057725.1 Patescibacteria group bacterium
GGCGCCCCCCGGTTCTATCCCGAGCGCTTTGAGGATATCAGCAGGTTCTGTGGCCGGTGTCGCGCCGAGTTTCAAGAACTGGTGCGTGCCTTTGGACGTCGCGGAAAAGATAGAACCAGGGACGACGAGCAATTCGCGGTTGTATTCCGTTGCAAGCCGCGCGGTAATAAGGGAACCCGAGCGCTCTTTCGCCTCGATCACGAGCGTCGCGTGGGTAAGTCCGACCATGATCCGGTTGCGCTGTGGGAACGTGTAATCCGTCGCTTTCATATCGGGCTCGAATTCCGAAAGATGCGCCCCGCCGGCTTTGATGATTTCTTTTGCAAGCCCGACATTCGCTTTCGGATACATGACGTCGTAATTCAACCCCGATCCCGGCACCGCTACACAGGGGAGTCCTGTGTGGAGGGCGACTTTGTGCGCATGTGCATCGGTTCCATATGCAAGCCCGCTCACGATAACTATCGGATACCCACGGAGTCCCTCAATCAAATACTCGCACGCCTGCTTGCCGTAGGGCGTAAGCGCCCGCGATCCCACAACCGCCAGCCATTTCAAATCATACGAAGGCAATTCTCCGCGCACGTACAACTGTTGTGGTGGATCAGGAATTTCGTTGAGAAGGGGAGGGAAATCTTTTTTTGTGAGTTTTCGTAAATCTGACGCCATTTGCGTATGATAGCGGATTATTGGTAGTGTAACGTCAGTCCCACTTCTGGGTGTTCATAAGGAGCATACAATGTCAGAGACATGGAAAGACGCCGAGATTCTTTTGGCTTGTGCTCGGGAGATAGACTCGTGTCGCGGAACGGATAAACCGGTCGCCTCAGTATTGCGACTTGTCACATTATTACGTCAGGATATGAAATGGAGTGCTGCAGGTTTTGTATATCCGGCACTGCTGGCAACAATAGTGAGTAGTATGGCGATTAAGCGAGGCAAGACTATCGAAACAGTAGGAGAGCAAAGCGCAGCCCTAAAGTGCGAAGTAAAGAACCTCCTGAGTATTGGATTCCTAGGATATTACGCGGGCGACGCGGAACGCGCGAAAGAGTTCTGTCTAGGGTTGCATAAAACGCTGTGCGCCCTGTCGCTCGCTACTTCGAAGCGCCGCTAAATTGTTGTCAAATGTGGGCCGCCCTTGTGCGGCCCTTTTGCTTTCCATGCGAGGGCTCTAGTGCTATATTTTCTGAATGCTGGATATTAAGTTTATTCGGGAAAACAAGGACATCGTCATTGCCGGGGCGAAGAAGAAGCATGTCGAGGTAGATATCGACCGCTTGATTGAGCTTGACGACAAACGCAAGGAACTGCAACAGGCAGTCGAGGCGCGGCGTGCGGAGCAAAATAATGCATCCGAAGAAATCGTCAAACTGCAGCCGGAGGAGCGCAAGGAATACATCTACAAGATGGCCGACGTGAAAAAGGCGATGCAGGCCGATGAGGCCGCGCTCGCCGAGGTGATGAAAGAATGGCGCGACCTCATGGTGCGCGTGCCGAATGTGCCGGACATGACGGTGCCGGATGGCGTGTCGGACGCCGACAATCAGGAAATAAAACAATGGTCTCCCGCCGCCGGCTCTGGGGGCGAGAAAACGAAGTTTACGTTTGAACCAAAAAGTGCGTCAGAATTATTGCTCGCGCACGACATGGCGGATTTTGAACGTGGCGCAAAGGTTGCCGGCTTCCGCGGCTACTTCCTCAAAAACGATGGCGTGCGATTGGCGTGGGCGTTGGAGCGCTTCGTGCAGGATCGGTTTATGAACCCCGTTAGAAGTGCAACGAACGGTGGTAATTCTGGAGACGGTACGACTTCTAACGGGGTGAATCGCGAAGGCTTTCAGCCGATCATCGTGCCTTCGTTGGTGCGCAAAGAACCATTCGTCGGCACCGGGTACTTGCCGCAAAGCGAAGATGACCTCTACAAGACGCAAGACGGCGAATATCTCGCAGGCACGGCGGAAGTCGCGGGGATGGGGTATTACATGAACGAGACGCTTGAGAAAAAAGATTTGCCGATCAAATTCTTTGCATTTTCACCGTGCTTCCGCCGCGAGGCTGGCTCGCACGGGAGGGATGAGAAAGGGCTTTTCCGCGTGCACGAATTTGTAAAGTATGAGCAGATCGTGCTGTGCGAAGCATCGCATGAAGAGAG
>JBBUCP010000110.1:0-1034 GCA_038057725.1 Patescibacteria group bacterium
CTTCGGTAAGGTGACGGGTCGTGGAGGAAGGCTCTGCACGGAAGATTTTGTTGACCGAGAAAACGCGCTCGAAGGCGGTCATGACGATCTGCTTGTAGAGCTGCGGCGATTGCGAGAGGTATGCCTTTGTATCGAAATATTTGATCTCAAAAACTTCAGAGCCGCCTTCCGCGGTTGCGGGAACCATTGCCGGCGCCTGGAACTCAAAGAAATCTTGTGACTTCATAAACTCGCGGAACGAATAAATAATGACTGCCTGTACTTTGAAAATCGCTTGCAAGCGCGGATGGCGGAGCGTGAGTGCGCGATGGTCGAGCTCGGTCGTAAGCTCCAGATTGAGACCGGCAGCGGACATGTCGAACGGCAAAGTTTCCGCCTGTGCAAGAATCGTGAGCTGTAGGACTTCGAGTTCGATATCGCCGTTTTGAACTTTCGGGTTCCTGTTCTTTTCTGGGCGCTCATTTACTCTCCCCTCGACAGAGACCACTGATTCGAGATTGGTATTTTTGGCAATCTCGATAGCCTCACTTTTCGGCAACACGACCGCTTGCACCGTTCCCGAGCGGTCGCGGATATCAAAAAAAAACATTTTCCCCTGGTCGCGGCGGACGGAAATCCAGCCCTTGATCGTGACTGTCTCGCCAACTTTGCTTTTAAGTTCTGAAATGAGTGTTCGTTCCATATTAGATTGCAACGCCGATTTTTACGCGGACGTCTGCCATTTTTTTGGAGGCGTACTCGCGCGCTGTGTCGCTTCCCTTCTTGAGTATACGGCGGACTTCGTCGTCCGTTATCGCGTCTCGCAGCTCGCGCATTGGGGCGACCAGAGCTTCAATGTCCTCTATGAGCATTTCTTTCAGCTGTTTGAAATTGTTGCCGGCATTATACGGCGCTTCGAGTTCGGATTCTGCGCGAAAGTTCTTGTGGATGGCATGCAAAACTTCTGGCTTACCTTCGGAAGAATTCGTCACGATGGAAAGTACGGCCTTCGTAATTTCATCCTTTGAGCCAAAGAGCGGGATCGTGTTGCCGTA
>JBBUCP010000111.1:0-22062 GCA_038057725.1 Patescibacteria group bacterium
CTTTGGTCTCTCGATCCTCCTTTTCCCGCAGATGATCGCGACGTTCCTCTCGACCTCTTCCGTCGGGTGGGTAGCGTCCGGCGCCTCAGCGGTTGTTTCTGCGCTCAATAACCAGGCGATCTACGGCGCGCTCTATTTCGGCCTCGTCTTCGTCTTCACGTTCTTCTACACCGCGATTACCTTTGAACCGAACCAGATCGCGAAGAACTTACAGAAGAACGGCGCCTTCATCCCTGGTGTCCGCCCCGGTACGATGACCGCCGAGTACCTCGGCAACATCATCACCCGCATCACGCTCGTGGGCGCCCTCTTCCTCGCCTCGCTCGCCATCCTCCCAATCATCCTCCAAGGCGCGACAGGCATCACCGCAATCACCATCGGCGGCACTGCGCTTCTCATCGTCGTCTCGGTTGTCCTCGATATTGTGAAAAAGGTGGACGCGCAGACCTCCATTCGCGAATACTAAGTTCCCCAAACAGGTCAGTGGGTCTTTTCGGCTGAAATGACCCACTGACCTCTCGATTTTTCAGGCGTTTTTGCCTGCAGTGTCCATATGCTATTATGAGGCGGTATGGTAAAAACATTGCATAAAAACAGCGTCCGTGAATATATGGTAAAACCGCAGGCTCGTCGAAAGAAAGTCGACTGGCGTGACTACGTCATTCCGACAAAGAATAAGAAAAAGCGCCGAATTAGCGAAATGGTCGACAAAATCGTGTACGGAGTTTGATGCATCATGTACCTTATCGATAGTTCGGTATGGATCGCACTATTTTTGGATGATGATTCACAGCACGCGAAAGCTGTCGATGTTCTGCGCGATATCGGCGAGGCAACAATCAAAATTCCGTATGGAGTAATTCTTGAGACGACCACGACGCTTTCCCGCAAGCAATCGAAAGAGCAGGCGGATAAATTCGTTGAGTATATCCGTTCGAATTCGCAGATAGAAATAACGCCGCCGTTTGTGTCCGAAGATCTTTCGATTTTTCTCGCAGAATCGGATCGCCTCTCGTTTGTCGACGCGCTATTGAAAGGCGCGAGTTTGCGTGATGGTCTTACTTTGATTTCATTCGATAAACAGCTATTGAATTCGCTCAAGCGAGCCGGCGGATCACCAGTATGAACAAGCAGGTTGTCATCATTTCGGGATCCACAGGGAGCGGGGAGAGCACGATTACACGGGCACTCGTCGAGCGTTTTCCAGGAAGAATAGCTCGTATGGTGACGGCGACCACCCGACCTCCACGTGACAGCGAAAAAAACGGTATTGACTACTTTTTCTTTACGAAAGAAGAGTTTAAGAAATTAGAGGGAGAAGGGGTGATTCCCGAATCGGGATACATCCCAAATCGGGACACGTATTACGGTACTTATTTGCCTGATCTTAAAGAAAAACTCGCAAAGGGAATGATTGTGATTGGTAATTTGCAAATCAAGGGTACGCTGTATCACAAGCAGAACTACAATGCGACGACGATTTTCCTTGATCCAGAAAGTATTGATTCGCTCATGAGGAGGATACGCGCTCGCTCACCTAATCTCTCCGAAAAAGAATTTGCAGCGCGACGTGAGGATGCCGAGAGGGAAATAAAAGAGGAACGCCCATATTACGACTATTGTGTGACAAATGCCGATGGAAAGTTGGAGGAGGCTATTGAAAAGGTGATAGAAATCCTCAAAAAAGAAGGCTACAATCTCGGATGATATGTTCAAGAAAATCGTCGTCATTGCTGGACCGTCGGGGAGCGGGAAAAATACCGTTATTAACCAGATTATCCAGCAATATCCGCACGCCGCACGGCTTGTTACCGCGACAACCCGCGTCGCACGACCCGACGAACGCGACGGCGTCGATTATTATTTCTTTTCGATCGATCGATTCGATAGCGAAGAGTCACAGGGGCACATTGTAGGGAAACGCTTCATCACGCTCTTTGGCGGCATCCATTACGGCATTTACACGCCCGATCTTGAACAAAAATTACAGACCGCATCCGTCATTTTTGCGCCTGTCGACATCTCGGGGGCAGAGTGGCTTAAGGATAACTATAATGCAACGACGATTTTCATCGTCCCGGAATCGCTCGCCGAATATCGCATGCGCATCCATGCCCGGAACCCGGAAATGCCCGAGCGGGAATTGGAGGAACGGATGCATATCACCGAGCGGGAAGTGCAAGTGGACTCAAATCGGTATGATTATCGCGTCGTTAATACCGGCGGAGGCCTCGCTCAAACATCTGCGCAGATAGTGGAAATTTTGCAAAAAGAAGGCTACAATCTTGGCTAATGAAGCCAATTTCAATCGTTTTTGCCGGGCCACAAGGGTCTGGAAAGGGGACGCAGGTCGCTCTGCTAAAGGAGTTTCTTGCCAAAAAAGGTGAGGCCATCGTTCATGGCGAGGCAGGGGCAACCTTTCGCGGCATCATCGGATCAGGATCGTATGCAGGGAAGCAAATCGCGGATACTATCGATAAAGGATATTTGCTGCCGGATGTCATCCCGATATATGCATTCACCCGTGAACTATTTGAAAAAATCACTACCGGCAGTGAGCACATCATCTTAGAGGGTTTCTCACGAAAGGAAATTCAGGCCCAAATGATTGATGAGATTTTAAAGTTCTTCGGCCGTACTGATTATGCGTTCGTAATTCTTGAAGTTCCCAAAGAAGAATCCCTTAAACGTCTTACCGCGCGAGCGGAAATTGAAAAGCGCGTTGACGATGCATCACAAGAATCGATAGAGCGCCGACTCAAATTGTATTACGAAGAAATCGCGACAGTCACGCGTGTATTTGAAGGTCGTGGGCAGCGTGTCATACACGTTGACGGTCTTGGATCTGTCGAAGAAGTACATCAACGCATGTTGAAGGCACTACAGCTCGCATGATTGCAAAAACCCAGGAAGAAATTGAGATTCTTCGCGAAGGCGGGAAAAATATTGCACGTGCGCTCCAGACCATGAAGAGCATGATAAAGCCGGGAATGACATCGCGCGAGATCGAAGACAAGGCGCGCGAACTCATGGCAGAGGTTGGGGACGAGACGATTTTGCTTGGTTATAAATACGACTCGCGTAAACCGGTATACCATTCTGCGCTCTGTGTTTCAGTCAATGACGTCATGGTGCACAGTCCTGCGGTGGATAACGGAGAAGTGTTTGAAGAGGGAGATATCGTTTCGCTCGATTTCGTTACCAAACACAAAGGATATTGTCTCGATTCTGCCGTTACTGCAATTGCAGGAAAACCTAAAAGCAAAGAGGATGCAAAACTGGTTGATCTTGCGTATGAGGCACTCGAAGCAGGTATTGCAGAAGCGAGGGTGGGGAATACGACAGGCGACATTGGATATGCGGTAGAGAAAATCGCGCGCAAGAATAATTTAGGCTATCCCCGAAATCTCTCGGGCCATGGTATCGGAAAGAAAATCCATGAAGATCCGCACGTACCGAATTTCGGCGCGCCGGGGAGCGGCACAAAGCTTGTGGAAGGAATGGTAATCACCGTCGAACCCATGTTCGCACTCGGTTCTGGCGATCTTTTCATCGGCAAAGACGGTCACGGCTATCGCACTATCGATAAATCCCGCACCGCGCACGTGGAACATACGATCATCATCACCAAAGACGGCCCCGAAATCTTGACGAAAGTGTAGTGTAGGTGGTATAATCGCAGGGTGCTGCCGATGCGGATGGTCAGAGCACGAAGACTTTTCAAAACAATATGACTTCGGACAAGATACTTCCTTTTAAAAAACGAGAGGTTAAGAAGGCGGAATCTGGAGACGCAGTCTCCAAGGTGGGACAGCCCGGTAACGTGGTTCCGATACCTAAAAACAACCTACGAAGCAAAGCGTTACGGCCAGAAAATCTCCCGATCCCCAACCGAGCAAAAAATACCGACACAACACAGCCGTCACAATGGATGCAGTCGCACCCGTTATTTCCGAAATACCTCGAGCTGATCGACCAAACGACGGTCGTTGGCGATGGGGAAAACGTGCGCGCCAACCCACTGGTACTTGGGGAACTCTGGGATGTTATTGGTCAACTCCAAGATGCGGACAAAGATCGGCAAGTATCGCCGCTGTACCGAGAGAGAGCTGACGAGATCCAGAAATACAAAGTACAGGCGAGAATGTCCAGCACGCAGGATATGTTTTCAGGTGCCGTCCGCATCATACAGGCAATACATGACGCGGTGCAAAAGAACGAATTACAGAATTTCACCTACGGCCAAGGTCTCGACCCAACATCAATGGCAGGGGTTCGTTTCAAGGAAGCGGAGAGCCTTTACGGACAGATATATAGCGTCGTCGGTTCTGAAATTGAAAAACGCTCGGAAAGCGGGATGATTCCTGATGCTGTAACGGTCGCAGAAGAAGCGCTGCAAGGAGTTTCCGAACTTCACCCGGTGATCCGGACGACGTTTGAAGAAAAAGTTCTTTCGAGGATTTTGATACTACGTGCGCACAGGGCAATCGAAAAAGGAGACTCGTGGCCAGCAGTTCTCGCGCAGCTAGACGCGGTTGAGGATGTATTTCCGTTCGCTCATAAAGACGTCACACGGACGACGTTATACCAAGAGATATCGAAGAGGGCGTAAGGCACGACGTGGCGAAAGGTAATTGAAAGCAGATAGGCTTGCGGTGGTATCATCCCCCGATGCCTCTGCGATCAGGGGTGGGGGAGTCGCTTGACGAGAAAAGGTGAGGTGATACACTTTTGGAACACTTATGGCAACCGTAAAAACCCGTATCAATATCAGTGTTTCCAAAGACATGCGCGATGTCCTGCGTGCGCTTGCCAAGCGCGACGAATTGCCTGTCGCCAGCAAGACCGTTGATCTTATTGGACAGGCACTGGAACTCGAAGAGGATCACTTTTTTTCGAAGCTCGCTGATAATCGTCTCAAAAAGAACACGAAGTGGCTGACGCATGAAGAAGTATGGGGCAAGAAGAATACTCGCTGAAATATCATCGTCTCATTCCCGCTGACCTCGAACGAATAGACTCGTTTTGGCGTGAGCACATCGGTAGCGCGATAAAAGACAAGCTCACAACTCAGCCTGAACTCTTCGGAAAACCGCTACGACATTCTCTCAAAGGATGCCGCAGTTTGCGTGTTGAGGATTATCGCGTCATTTTCCAAATTGAGGAACAGTTCGTGAAAGTTGTTATCATTGGTCACCGTAGAGATGTGTATCGTGGAGCTGAAAAGAGGGTATAGTAGGGTGATATATTCGCTCCGCTCATATAACCGTCCTCGCTCGGAAGTGGGAACAAGTTCACACTTCTCTCGCTTCGCTAGGTTATAATCAACGAATGCCCCCAAAAACGAATGTTTGGGAACGTTCGGCTACGCAGAAATTCAAATCTCCTGAAGAGGAGCTCGCTTATTTGCGCGCGCGAGTGGCTGAAAAAGAACAGGAATTAGAAATTCCAGGTTCAAAATTCGAGCGCGACCGTATTGCGAAGCGCGAGATCCAGGAATACGCCGCCACGCCCGAGCCACAAATTCTTCATGAGGCCGTTATTATGCCGCAGCACGACGCGACGCGTGAGGCCTTGAAGCTTGACCCAGAAGAGCATGACGCACAGATGGACGGCCTTATGCGCCTCGTTGTCGACAAAGGAATCCGAAACGCTCTTTCCGTCGTCGCGCGGATGAAAAACACGCACCTCGAAGACGACCTCCACCGCCTCCTCGTGCGCTACATCGCCGAAGGCCTTCCCGAAAAAGGAATGAATCCGCCCGAGCGGGTCGCGCGCGCCCTCCACCTCGTCCTCTTTGAAATCCACCCGCAGGCGCATGGCGAGAGCGAGGCCGAAAAACAAGGCCAGCAGAAGCTCGAACAAGTCCTCGCCTCGTCGGAGCAGCTTTATTCCGGCTTCCTTACGCTCATTTCAAAACACGAAGGCTTCTCGCTCGAGATTGCCGTCCCGGAAGGCACCGAAGAAGCGACGCTCTATGTCGCCGTCCCGCGTGAAAAGCAACAGCTCGCCGAGCGTCTCATTTCATCGGTCTTCCCGAACGCGCGCATCACCGAATGTCGCGGCGACTACAACATTTTCAATTACAACGGGGTTCACGCGGCCGCGTACGCATCGCTTGGTGAGCATCCGGCGTATCCTTTGAAGACGTACGAGATGTTCGAGCACGACCCCATGAATGTCGTCCTTGCTTCGTTTGCCAAGCTCGCGAAGCACGGTGAAGGCGCGGCCGTGCAATTCGTGGTCGCGTCCGAAGGCGAACGCTACAACCAGCACTACAAGAAAATCATCCGTGCGCTTGAAAAAGGGAAGACGCTCGGGAGGGCGCTTGCGACGCCGGAAACCACTTTCGGCGAAGTCGTGAAAGACCTCACCGATTCGATGATCAAGCTCGGCGATGAGAAAAAAGACCAACAAAATCACATGCGTCAAAACGACCAGGTGACGACCGAAGAGATCGGCCGCAAGATCAAGAGCCGCATCGTCCCCACCGTGATCCGCCTTGTCGCGTCCGCGCCGGATCAGGCGCGCGCCGACGCACTGCTTTCAAATTTGATCACTCCCTTCAACCAGTTCGACGACCCGAAAGGGAACCGTCTCAAATTCACTAAAATCTCGCGCTGGTCCATTTCGCAATTCCTGCGGGATTTCACGTTCCGCACGTTCGACAGCGGTTATGCAATGCCGATCGGTCTCGCCGAAATCGCGACGATGATCCACTTCACCGCCGAGCGTGTCACAACCTCGCGCGAGCTTAAAAAATCGCGGGGCAAGCAAGCGCCCGCGCCGGTGGATACGCCAGAAGACGGCATCACGATCGGTATCAACCGCTACGGTGCCGAGGAGACGGAAGTGCGCTTCGGTCCTGCCGATCGCTTGCGCCATTGCTACGTCATTGGTCAGACGGGTACTGGTAAGACGGGTATTTTGAAAAACATGATCATCCAGGATATGCACAACGGCGAAGGCGTCGCCTACATCGATCCGCACGGCAACGACATCGAAGACATCCTGGCGGCGGTCCCGCCGGACAGGGTGGAAGACGTCATCTATTTCGACCCTGCCTACACCCCCCGCCCGATGGGACTTAACATGCTCGAATATGACGAATCAAAGCCGGAGATGAAGACATTCGTCGTCGACGAGGTCTACAATATTTTCCGCAAGCTTTACAACGACATTCCCGAGGCCTTTGGTCCGATGTTCGAGCAGTACTATAGGAACGCCGCGCAGCTTGTTGTCGAAGACCAAGCAAGCGGCTCCACGCTCCTCGAAATCCCGCGCGTCATGTCGGACACCGAATTCCGCAATATGAAAATCGCAAAGTGTAAGAATCCCGTCATTGTGAACTTCTGGCGCAAAATCGCCGAGGCCGCAGGCGGGGAAGCCTCGCTCGAGAACATCGTCCCGTACATTTCGTCCAAAATCGACGTCTTTACGGCCAACGACATCATGCGCCCCATCGTGGCGCAGCAAAAGAGCGCCTTCGATTTCCGCGAGATCATGGACGGGAAGAAGATTTTCCTCGCCAACCTCTCGAAAGGCCGCCTCGGCGAGCGCAATGCGAGTCTCTTGGGTCTCGTTCTCGTGTCCAAATTCTTGCAGGCCGCATTCTCGCGCGTGGATTCGCGCGATACGCTTCCGACCTTCTACCTCTACATCGACGAATTCCAAAATTTCGCGACCGCTAGCATTTCAACCATCCTCTCCGAAGCCCGCAAATACAAGCTCTCGCTCACGATCGCGCACCAATTCATCGCCCAATTAGACGAGAAGATCCGCGACGCGGTAATCGGCAACGTCGGCACCAAAGTCGCGTTCCGTATCGGTACGACCGACGCCGAATTCCTCGAAAAGCAATTCAACCCGGTCTTCACGCGCCACGATCTTGAAAATCAAGCGAATCGCTCTGCTGCAATCG
Organism: Patescibacteria group bacterium; assembly: GCA_038057725.1. GTDB lineage: Bacteria > Patescibacteriota > Minisyncoccia > Phycocordibacterales > UBA2100 > UBA10103. The sequence continues at coordinate 7,922 of JBBUCP010000111.1, forward strand.
CCATGCTCGCCAATGGCGAGCCGGTGCGCCCGTTCACCTTGCGCACCGCCGAACTTCCGACCTTCGATTACTCGCACGTCGAATCCCTCAAAGAACTCTCCTACCGCACCTACGGTCGCGACAGGGAGGAGGTGGAAGAGGAAGTCCGCGCCCGCTACGCGACAAAGCCTCGCCCCCTCGACGGCCCAATGCCGGCGTACTAGCTTGACATATATTTGAGCTATATATAAACTATACCCATGACTACTCAAGTTGTATTTAATGTAGACTCGAAGATAAAGGCAAAAGCGATGAAGCGCGCGAAGCAAAAGGGTATACCTTTTGCAGCGGTCTTAAAACTCGCAACCAAAGCATTTGCGGATGGTCGGTTTGATTTTGATCTCGTTGACGAAGAGGTTCGACCGGAGAAACTGAAACTGTGGGAACAGCAATCGCGGCTTGTCGAGCAAGGTAAAGGTAGACACTTCGCTTCTGCGAAAGAGGCAATGGAATTTTTTGAAAATCTGTAGCATATGGAAGACGAGAAATATACACTCGTCTCCGCGCCATTGTTTCAGAAAGTAATGCGTCGGCTAAAGAGAAAGAATCCAGACCTGTGGCGATCTACCATCTCGCATTTCCCGAAATTGGAACACGACCCAGAACTTGGTAAGCCGCTTCGACACTCATTTAGAAACTACCATCGTGTTCATATCGAGGGATCTTTTGTGCTTCTCTACGAAATTCAGGGACGCCTCGTTGTTTTGACCGACCTTGATCATCACGACCGGATCTACAAGAAGTATTTGTAGTCGCCGTACTTGCGTATTAACACGTATCCATTGCGTAATGCCGTGCGCGTGATAGGGTTTCTTCATTAACGTAATCCAGCCTTTATGTCCTCATTTTTTGGCTTTGTTGTAGGACTTCTCCAATCCGCACTCGCGCTCGTTGGTTTCGTCCAAGTACATCCTGAATTACCGCAAGTGCAAAAAGATCAGGCGCAGGTTGTTGCTCAGCAGGCAATTACACAGGCGACAAAAGCGCTCGCTACGAATCAAGCGTCGGTTCCTAGGCTCGGTAAATTAACAGCTTCCCCCGTATCAGGTTCCGTACCACTTTCGATGACATTCTCATATCCGTTCTCACCAGATCGCAAGGCGCCATACATTAACTTCGGTGACGGTTCCGAATCATTACCGATGTCATGTACCCGCTCTGGTTGTACCTTGACGCATGTATATAATCCCGCGAGTGAGGGTCGTGTCGTAACCGGAACATATATTGCTAAACTTATTGTAGAAAACGCGAATGGCAGTTCAAGTGTCATTGATAGCACAACCGTTATATTAAAAGAGGATTCATCGGTTTCCGTCCCCGGCATGAGCAAATACACCGATGCGGATTTCGGGTTCTCGTTCTGGTATCCGAGCGAATGGAAAGTCACGACGGTAACAACAAATGATCCATATTTATATCCTGGCGGCATGATAAAGAAATGGGTTTTAGTAGGGCCGCTGAATAACGATAGGGGACAATACACTGAAGGTTTCAGCATCGCCGAATACAATTCCCCCGAGATGACCATCACTGACACGATATCGGCATGTCCCATGGGGGTTTGTCGAGATACGACACGATACTATTTCGACGCGTCGGCGCATACGTGGATGATGCAGTATCCTAACGGAACTCACTCGGAACGGGACGGTTCGTATGTCTTGCAGCCTGGCACGACGAGGCCTGCCGACGTATCCAACAACACCATGGGAGGTCTGCACATATTTATTGCCGGCACCAAAGCCGATGCGCGCATCATCCCGCTCAGTGCGCATAACTTCTTGGTCGTAAGCCCAAATGGATACGGCGTATATGGACAAGGTCAGATAAACGCATTCGCTAAGACAATACTCGCCACCGACCCCACGGTCGCGACGCCGGGCTCTGCCGCGGAACAAACCGCGACCATCCAAGCCGAGAAAAGCGCCTATACAAGCCAATAATTCGGTGCTATAGTGGCGCACATGCAAAAAAATAACCAAGAAAAAACACTTATTCTGATAAAGCCCGACGCGATCCAGCGCGGCCTTATCGGTGAAATTATCACGCGGTTCGAGAAGGTCGGCCTTAAATTAGTCGGGGCTAAAATGGTTCAGCCGTCCCAAGACCACTATTTCCACCACTACGAGAATATCGGCAAGATGGTCTCTCGTCGAGGACAAAAGGCGTTTGATGTGACCTTGAGCATGATGCAGATGGGTCCGGTACTTGCGCTTGTTCTTGAAGGCATCGAAGCGGTTGCGCTTGTGCGCAAGATGGTTGGTACCACGGAGCCAAAATCGGCATTGCCAGGCACGATCCGTGGCGACTATGCGCATATGAGCTTTACACACGCTGACGCAAACGACGTTGGTATTCCGAACCTCGTTCATGCATCGGGCGATACCACTGAAGCCGAAGTTGAAATCGCGCACTGGTTTTCTGAAGCCGATCTCTATAGCTACGAAACAACACACGAGAAGTATACGCAGACGCGGAAGCACTAACGCGTTGGAGTCAGAATAAACGGTAAGCTCGACACGCTTGAACGTTTAGTTCGACGTGAGGCATTCAATAATGTAAAGCCGCGAACTTTTTTCGTGCGCGGGTTTACTCTGATAAGCACGTCGTCTCCTGCTTCAATGGTTTCATCACTCGCACATGAGGCACCCTGAGAGAAGTAAAAGACATCGGCCTCTTTGTCATAGAAATACTTAAGCATATATTTAGAGGGTACTCGATTTTGGTTTCTTTGCAAGGTAGGCAGTCAAAATGAAAGGATTTTTGCCAGTTTTTACCACGATAGCGAGAAATCGTTTCCGCCGCGGCAAAAAACGATAGCAGATGATTACGGTATCATCATGCACAGAACGAGCGACTTTGTCAGGCACGGAAAGCGCGTCTGCAAATTCGTTCACAACTCCAGCGATGTCTGGATGAAATTCGAGAATATGCTGTTTTCTTTCGTCGGTTAGTACCACATTCCCGAATCGAGAAGAGTATTTTCGCATGTAGCGCATTGTATCAAGACATTTGCTACAATGAGGGCAGCGACCGGTATATAAACCTGCTTGGTTAACTTTAGGGATTCTCATATCACATAGGGCTGTGGCCTTATCGTTGCGGAAACCCACCTGGACTCCAATGCCCAGGCTCTTGTACTGGTCGCGCCAAAGGAACCCGCTTCGTGCGGGGTTTCTTTGCAAAAATATGCATCATCGCCCGCTCTTCATCCTCCAGACCCTTGTCATCGTCATTATTGGCATCGTGCACACTGCGGCCTTGCAATGGTCGCTCTACTGGTACTACCCGTGGCTCGACTCGCCAGTACACTTCCTTGGGGGAATGTGGATTGCGCTTGCGACGGCGTGGATACTCGCACGCACCGAGAGCCGCATCCGCGCACGCACCGTCTTCGCGTTTGTCGCGGTTTTCGCCATCTCCTGGGAACTGTTCGAATTATGGGCGGGAGTCCCGATGGAAGATAACTTTGTATTTGATACCACCATTGACCTTTGTATGGACGCGCTCGGCGGTATTGTTGGATTTTTCGCCGCGCGCTCCATGGTACAATCAAAAGCGCATGGGGAAGCCGCTGAAAATAATCCATCCTAACCACGTCGCGCCGCCAAAGAATTTCTGTCGCCTCCCGAACGGCTACGGCGTCGTCAAAATCGGCGTCTCCGGCGCCGCCGACACCACCTACGCGGGTCTTGAGGCGTTTGAAAAGGCGAAAGACATCGGAAAGGAGATCGCGACGCAGGGCGGCATCATTGTGACCGGTGCTACGACTGGATTCCCAATGTACGCCGCGATGGGCGCGAAAGACGAGTGCGGCTTTTCGATTGGCTTTTCCCCCGCAGCGACGGAGAGGGAGCACGTGGAAGTCTACAAACTACCCTTGGATTACATGGACGTCGTCGTCTACACGGGATTCGGCTATTCCGGACGGGACCTTCTTTTCGTGCGCTCGTGCGATGCTATGGTCATCGGCCCGGGACGCATTGGCACCCTCAATGAATTTTCCGTTTCGTTCGAAGACCGCCGCCCGATCGGCGTCCTCGAAGGCTCGTGGCAGACCGACGAATTCCTGCGCCAAGTCATCACCGCCGCGCACCGCTCGAATGAATTCATCGTCTTTGATTCCGACCCAAAGGCACTTGTCGAGAAACTGATCGAGCTTGTCGCAAAAAACAAGGCAATCAACAACGTCTTCAACAATCACGACGGCTGGAGCGCGACCGGAAAAGGTGCGACGACGATCCTTTAAAGCTCGTAGACATGGAGGAGGTGCTCGCTGTGGAGTCCGCGCTTTTTTGACAACTCGACCGTTGCAACGGGCGTATGGTGCGAGAGCGTGAAGGCGCGCGAGACGAAGCGGACACCCGGGTATTTTCCCGGCGGGAAGAGTTTGTCGTTTATTTTCGATAACAAATAGCCGTAGACGCGCGTCGCGTCAGAGAAATCCGATTCGTAAAAATTCTCGCGGCGGAATGTGAGGTTTTGGCTTTGGGAAAGGCGTTTGCGCAGCTGGGCCTGTGCGTGGAGAAGGAAATTCCGCTCGATGCCGATGAAGCGCGCATCGGGGAAGCGCTCTGCGAGATGGGTAAGCATCCTGCCGTCACCGCAGCCAAGGTCGTAGACCACGTCGCCCGGGCGGATCATGAGGGCTTTCGCAATTATTGGGAAATGGGCAACGGGCGTCGGGACGAAGGGGACGTCGAGGCCTTTGGAAATGAGGAGTACGCCGTATTTCACCGTAAAGGCGATGAGCGCGAGGATGAGCGCAATCTGGGCGATGATGATCGCAAAAAGTACAGCCTCCATACAAAAAAACTCCCTCAAGGAGTCCTTTCACCGTGCCTGTTAAGCAAGCGACTTCACGACTGCCGCGAACGTGTCAGGGTAGTCTTTGGCGAGCGCTGAAAGCGATTTGCGGTCGAGCTCGATGTTCTTCTTTTTCAGGGCGCCGATCAATTTTGAGTATGAAAGCCCAAGCGGCCTCGCGGCGGCATTGATGCGGAGCGCCCAGAGCTGGCGGAATTCGCGCTTCTTGGCGCGGCGGTGGCGGAAGGCGTGGACGCCGGCGTGCTTGATGGCAACCTTCGCGACACGCTCCTTGGACTTGCGGTCAAAGCGGTAGCCTTTCGTCTGCGCAAGGATGTACTTGCGGCGCTTATTCTTCATCGTTCCTCGTTTGACTCTGGCCATAAAAAATTAGGTGTTAGGTTCTAGGTGTTAGGGACAAGGGGAATTACAGAAAGCGGCTTTTATCCGAAGGGCGCATGGCGGCATGAAAGCCGACCGAGCGGCTCTTGCGCTGCTTTTCACCACCCGAGCGTTTTGCATTGAAATGGTTGTGGCCGGGAACGCGCGCGACGATTTTGCCGGTCTTCGTGAGGCGCAAGCGCTTGGAATATGACTTGTTGCTCTTCATAGGTTACTTCTCGGCCACTTCAGCAGGCGCCTCTTTAGGAGGGGAGGCGGGTTTCTTCCCCGATTTGTCCCGCTCGAGGGTCACCGAAAGCCCCTTGGGGCTCTTCTGAATAGGCTCGGCAATCTTATACGATTCCGCGATAATAGCAAGGAATCGCTCCAATCGCTCCTTCAAAAAGCTAAATTCCATATATTTATAGCGTCCCCACAGAAATAGGTCGACTTTGACCCGGTGGCCCTCTTTAAGCCACTCGGCGGCCTTCCCGGCCTTAATGCCCATATCGTGCTCGGAGGTTCCGATTTTGACCTGCACTTCCTTGGTTTCCGAGACCCGAACCTTCGATTTGACCTCCTTGTCCTTCTTGGACTGCTCGTACTTGAATTTGCCGTAGTCGGTGATTTTGCAGACCGGCGGGACGGCGTTGGGGGAGACTTCAATGAGGTCGAGCCCGGCTTCTTTGGCCTTTTGGAGTGCCTCCGCGATAGAAATGACGCCGTAGTTTTCTCCCGCAGGACCGAGGCAGCGCACTTCAGGCACACGGATGCCTTCATTCATGCGCACGCGGACTTTTTCAGCTTGCGTCGTATATTTGGTGAATCCCATTTGAAAAGTGTCCGCTCCCCGCCAGCTGGCGGATGCGGAAGTAGAAATTATAGCACAAATTACGTCGATGTCATTCTCCCGGTGCGATCGGTTGTACACCGCCAAATGGCTTCAAATATTGGAGCATTTGGAGGAGCGTGAGCCGGATCGATTCGAGGATGCGAATAAATGAGCTCTGCTCCCCACCAAACGCACTCGTCGCTTGGAACGAAAGGTCGTTCGTCACAAAGGTGTTTTGTGTTGGAGCGGTGCCGGTACGAGCGGGTGTCGAAGATGTGGTTGCGGACCTTTGTCCGGTGCCGATCCCACCGACGTCGTTCCCGTTGATCACGACTCCAAAGGTGGATGTTGCGCCTTGCGTACTTGTCGCCCTCGTGCCGAACGCCAGCTGTTCCAAGATATCGGCGGAAGAGGTTCCCGCTGCGCCGCCGGTCAATTGACCGGAAACGCCCCCTATCGCTTCGCTCCCCGTCGTTGGCGTCACGCCCGGCATTGGTTGGCTAAAAGCGCTTGAGATCGGTTGCATCTGGGCAAGTGGTTGTTGCGGCAAAGGAGGTTGTGGCGGAAGCATCGGTTGTTGCCCAAGAGCAGAACGAATCACGTTTGAGAAATTGGCGCTTGGCGATGACGACGGAGGAGCTCCGACGGAACCGGATGAGTCGTTCGGCCTAAAACCTGCGGTCGAGCATTCCGCCGTTCTTGGCACGAAATGGTATTTGTCCTGAAAGCCCAGGTAGAAGATAACGCCATAGTCTTTTGCCTTTTGGTGGAGCGTCTGGTAATTCGCGCTCGAGGTCGTGTTGACATCGATCGCAATGCCTCGCGGGTGCTCGCACGCGGCACCTTTTTTACACGCGATAACGCCGCGCCTCACGTATGCGTTTTGCCTTTCGACGGTGCGCGCCCCCTCCTTGATGCACACGGAGCCTCCACCGCCATTCAGAAGCGGCTTTTGCCCCCCTAATTGGCCGCTCACTTCCTTCAGGAATTTTGCGGCGCATTGCGCAAACTTCGGATTGAGATCTGCAATCGTGCCATCGGCGCCTTTGCCGCCGAAATTATCGCCATCCGGTTTGCACAGGATGCTGCGCAAATATGTTTTTGCTTCGGAAACGTCGGTCCCGATGTTCGGGTCGTTGGGGTTCCAACAGGGGGCAGTATCGGGGATCCCCGCGATCCTTGCGCGTGCCCGGTCGGTGATCGGCACTTCACCTTTTTGTGGGCATGCCGTTATCGCGCCAACGCTTGCAGGGATAACAGCATATACCGGTATAAGAAGCAGAAAAAACGACACCACAAAAGAAGCACTCGTGCGCAGCATTGGATAAGTATACACGCCTAGCAGCCTCGTTATTTAGTACTCATCTTCCATCTCAAGATAGTGCTGCGCGCCACCAAACGGTCGCAGGTATTGGAGCATCCGCAAGAGCGTCGCCTTGATCGATGCGAGGATCTGCGCAAAGGCATTTTGCGTTCCGTCCACCGGTTCCGCTTGGAACGCGAGGTCGTCGGTAATAAACGTGTTTTGTGTAATGCCCGCGCCGCCAGCCGATGTCGTTGTGCTTCCGCTCTCCCCGCGGGTGCTCGCGATGCCGCCTCGGTCTGATCCGTCGATCACGATCGGGACCGACGTCGCGCTTGTCGTCGTTGTCGCTCTGGGCTCAATGCCTGCGAGTTCCGCGAGCCTATCAGCGATTGAAGACGATGATGACGCCGTGCCAGGTTCCGATGGTGTCGCGAGCCCCTGCGAAACCGGTTCTTGGAATGCCCCGATTGGTGATTGTTGCGGCGCAATCGGTTGCGGTGGAAGCGCTGGCTGCGGGGCAAGTTGCGGCTGTTGTGAGACGCCAAGTGCCTGTCGAATGGCATTTGAAAAATCGCTCGATGGAGATCCGGAAGGGCTGCCCGACCCCACCTGGGCGCCAGTCACACAGCCTTGTGTGTTGACTGGTTCGACGTGGTGGCCTTCCGGAGCATACCGCAGTCGAAGATGAATGTTGTACGGCGCATTTTTCCCGTTTGCGTCGATCCACTTTTGTTCGGGGGCGTCAAAGCGGTCCGATGAGCAGCGCCAGCCATCGCCCCCCTTCGCCTTACATGACGCCCAGATGATATCGACGGCACATCCGCGGGGGTGGTTGCCGTTCGTGCCATCGCATCGGTATCCCGACTGAATGATGTTTTTCCCGCCGAACTGTCTTTCTATTTCCGACAAAGCCTTATAGAGCCCTACCTTGAACGCCGGGTTTAATTTAGTGATCCTGTCCGTTTGGGCGCTGTAGCACTGCGTCCCACGAGAACCGTTGCCCATATGTTCGATGAGAAATTTTGTAGCCACAGCGACCTCGTCGCCGACAAATGCATCGCCCGGGTCCCAGAGCATCCCAGTTTTATAGACGAGTCCCGTGGCTTCGATCGCGGCTTTGTCCGCGGGCGTCGAGGGACGTGGCGCGGCATATACAAACGATGCTTGCGCGAGAAGCGTGAATACAACGAGAAGCCCTGTCGATCGCAGCCACATCCCAATAAGTATACCGTGCAGTATCGCGTTCTTGCCCCCTTGGTGTGCAAAAGGTATGATGAACGCCACTATGGCGAACACGATAACGTCGATCGCGGCCGAGCCGTTTTCTTTGTCGCTACCCCTGTATGGGACGATCAAATTGGGGACGCTTGCGTCGCGCGAGGGGGAGGAATTTTCGATCTGGATCGGCGCTGATATGGACGTGGTGGACAAATTGAAAGCAAAATCGCTCGATGAGGCTGATATCGACATCCAAAAGAATACTTCGGATCGCGCGCGTTTTGGCGAAGGTTCGTACGAGGAGTGGTATTCGAAAGACCGGACGCCGTTTGCGCTCTTGGCGCCGGAGGGGTCGCTCGCCGCGTTTGTCTGGTTTGGTCCGAAGCCCTTGGGGCGGCCGTCGCTCAAATACCTTTCGCCCGAAGATCGCGCGAAGGAATTGGAACAGAAAGAAGATGTATGGCACACGCTCGTGTACCGTTCGTACGCGCCGTACCGCGGCAAAGGCCTTATGACCGATTTCGTGCGCTTCGCGACGGAGAAATATAAAGAGCATTACCCCGATGCAAAATTGTGGGTGGGCATGAGTGCCGACAATGCGGGGAGCGCGTCGCTTGCGACCAAATTAGGCTACAATCGCCGCGACGATTTGTATGACGGGGAGAAAAACTGGATCGCAATGACGCTCGAATAGGGGGCAAGATATCGCGTGCTTGACGGATGCGCGGGCGTATATACAATGCTATACATGAGCACGGAAACAGCTGTGGCGAGTTGGGGAAACAGCCTCGGCGTGCGTATCGGCAGGCGTGACGCGGAGCGTGCGGGCATTTCGCGCGGGTCAGTGGTGCGCGTGAAAGCGGAGCCCGGGAAAATAACCCTTACTTCTTCCCGCCCCATCCAAAACATGAAAAGTATTCCTCGCTATTCGCTCGAAAAGTTGCTTCGTGGCGTTACCCCGAAAAATCTCAACCGAGATGAGGAATTCCTTGACGCACCACCCGTCGGCCGTGAAATAATCTAGGCATGGCCGCACGCACTTTCATACCGAGGCGTGGTGATATCATGTGGATCGATTTGGATCCTGTGCGCGGGCATGAACAAGCCGGCCGAAGGCCGGCAATTATCGTGAGCAGCAGCTTTTTTAACCGCAAGACAGGTCATGCTATTATCGTCCCGGTCACATCAAAGCGAAAAGGATACGAGATCGAAGTTCCCGTCGGTACCGCGAAAATAGACGGTGTCGCGCTTACTTCAAGCGTGCGCTCGATAGATTGGCGGAAGCGCCGCATGCGTCATGCGGATGTATGCCCGCAAGACACGCTTACCGCGATCCAAGGAATGCTCATCGCCTTTATCGTTGATGGAAAAAATTAATTTCCCGCCCATGTCTCGAGTGAAATTAACCGAATATCGCGCGAAGAAGATCATCCTCGGCGATTCATATCGAGGCATTTCTATCCGGTCGGATGGAGGAAAGCTTGCCCCGTTAGAGGCCAAAGGCTCTCTAATGGGGTGGGTCGCAAAAGTAGATCAGGGTGTGAAGAAGCGCATGAAGCAGGGATTGGTTGCGATCGGCGTGGACGCGGCAAAAGCCAAGGAGGCTTTTGCCGCGTGGAGAAAAAAAGGCTTCTCGCAATTCCTTCTCGAGCCGCTCTTTCCGCATGAAGCGTCGGAAGAACAATATCTCTCGCTCGAACGTGTCCGCGACGGCGTGCGCATTTTGCATGCACGCGACGGTGGCATCGAGATCGAATCGCATCCGGAAGCGGTGACAAGTGTCGTTGTTTCGTCAGAGAGCGACATCGCAAAGGCCGCACAGGCGACAAAATTGCCCGAACAATTCTTGCACGATCTTTTAAAAGCTTTCAATGACAACTTCTTCGCTTTCCTTGAGATCAACCCGCTCATCATCCACGGCGATGAGGCGACGCTTCTCGACGCGGCTGTCCTTGTCGACAGCGCCGGCGCGTTTTTCGCGAAATCATGGGGCGAGGATGATCTCGTGAAAGCACAAGCACAGCATAAGGCGGAAGAGCGCGTGGAAGCGCTTGCCGCAACGACACCTGCACAGCTCACGCTCAAAGTCTTGAATACAGAAGGTTCGCTTTTCTTCCTTTTCTCTGGCGGCGGCGGTTCGATCGTGATTGCCGACGAAGCGCAGCTCCAAGGAGCAGGGGACTTGATTGCAAATTATGGCGAATACAGCGGCGGCCCCACGCGCGAAGAGACACATTTGTATGCGCGTGAAGTTATCGCGCTTCTCCTCGCATCGAGCGCGAAGAAAAAAGCACTGGTGATCGCAGGCGGTGTCGCGAATTTCACCGACATCGCAAAGACGTTCGCCGGCATCATCGATGCGCTCTCCGAAAGTGCGGACAAGTTGCGGAAGTATGGCGTCAAAGTCTTTGTGCGTCGCGGTGGCCCGAATGAAAAAGCGGGGCTCGAATTGATGCGCGAATTTCTCACCAAAGAAAAGTTGCTCGGCTCGATCTACGGCTCCGACATCGTCATCACCAAAGCCGTCGAAGACGCTATTCGACATGTCAAGATGACATCTTGACATGTTTTCATTATGATCACTCTCAACGACATACGAAAAAAGCCGCAAGGTGTTCTCGTTCTCGGGAATCATCCCGGCATCGTGCAATCGATTCTTGATTTTGATTATGCGTGCGGGAAAAGTGAGCCTTCCATCGTTGCGTGCATCACATCAAACCGAAAATCGCTCAAATTCTTCTTCGGAAAGGGTGAAGTGCTGATCCCATGTTTTCAAAAAGTCACCGATGTGCCGCAGGCTCTTGCGGCAAAAGTGAATTGGATGCTGAACGTACAGAGCGGCCGTCGTGCCTTCGATTCCACGATTGCATTCTTCGACGCATTTTCTGACGCGTATGGCGGCCACATCTTTGCGGAAAACGTCCCCGAGCGGCACGAAACGGAACTTATTAAAAAGTACGGCAACACAAAAATCATCGCCGGCCCATCCGGCGTCGGCATTCTGGTTGGCGGCCACCTCAAAATCGGCGCAATCGGCGGCACCGGCCTTGCCCAGCTTGAACAGGGTAAATTGGTGACCGAAGGCTCGATCGCGGTTATTTCCACTTCCGGTGGCATGACGAATGAGCTCATCACCGACGTCGCGCTCGCAGGGAAGCGCGTCTCGTTCTCGCTCGCGATCGGCGGCGACCGATTCCCAATCTCCAGTCTCACCGATATTCTCACGCTTGCCGAGGAAGACCCACAGACGACGATGATTGCGTACTTCGGCGAACTTGGCGGCGTTGATGAGTACGAAATTGTGGAGATGATAAAGGAGAAGAAGCTGACGAAACCCGTCCTCGCATACATCGCGGGCATCATCGACGAGGCGTTTGACGAGCACATGCAATTTGGCCACGCGAAAGCGCTCGTCGCGCGCAAAGACGAAAGCGCGCGTGCAAAAAGGGAGGCGCTGCGCGCGGTGGGCGTCACGGCGCCCGACACGTTCCCGGAATTTCTTGAAGCACTTGCGAAGCTCCCGACGCCTGAATTTCATGATAGAGTCGTGGCTATGGACTCTCTTGCAAAGCGCCAGAAAAGCATCCTCTCGACGCGGGAAGTTGTCGATATGGACGAGATCCCGACGTTCGTAAAAGGCGGGAAAATTGTAAAGCGCGAAAATGCGTTTGCAAAGAAAGCACTCGAAGCGCTCCTTGGCCGCGAGGTGAAGTCAGATGTCACCGTTGCGCTCGGCGAAGCGATTTTCGAACTCCTCATTGACCATGGCGGCCACGTCTCCGGCGCGGTAAATACGATGATTACCGCGCGCGCAGGGAAGGACCTTGTTTCTTCTCTCGCCGCGGGCCTCCTTACGATCGGCCCGCGCTTCGGCGGCGCGGTCAACGAAGCCGCACGCACATGGATTGATGGCGTCGCGTCCAAAAAAGAAGCTCCGCAATTCGTCGAAGAAAAAACCAAAGGCGGTAAACTTCTTCTCGGCATCGGCCACTTGAAATATCGCATCGGCATTCCCGACCCGCGCGTCGGCGCGATCGCCGAATTTGCATCGCTCTTCAAGAACCATCCGCACTACGACTTTGCTCGCGAAGTCGAAAAAGTCACGACCGCAAAGAACGGCAACCTCATCCTTAATGTCGACGGCGTCATGGCGGCGCTCTTCCTCGACATCCTCGCCGAAGAAGAAGGCTTCACCGACAAAGAACTCGCTGAACTTGTGGATGCCGAATTTTTCAACGCACTCTTCGTCATCCCGCGCACCGTCGGCTTTATCTCCCATTTCATCGAACAGAAAAAGAACGACGAAGGCCTCTTCCGCCTTCCGGACGAACTGCTTTTTGTGCGGAAGAAGAAAAACTGAGGCTTCATGTCTGCTTCACTGTGCTCCGGTAGACTGTGCGCATAGCAGAATAGCTAATCAACTACATTCTTATGGCAGATACAGTTATTGTACCAAGCGCATCTCAAGATAGCGGCGCAAACGCAATGGGGTGGGCGGTAGCAGTTATCCTCTTACTCGGTCTTATCCTCTTTGGCATCTTTATCTGGCCGGGCGTGGGAGGAATCTCTCCTGCAATGAACTCAAGCCCTGGTATCGACGTGAACGTGAAGCTCCCCGAGGGAGTAATCCCGGCGACCAATTCAGGCAGTAGTGGGGGCAACACGCAACAAGCACCTGCACCATCCGGTGGTCAGACACCATAGAGAGCTTTGGCATCTATATAAAAGCGCCCAGCCCCAGTTTTATAAGCTTATAAAACTGGGGCTGGGCGTTTTTTGTTGTGTATTAAGTTATCCACAGCTGCTGAATATTGACTGGTGAACCATCGTCCACTATACTGTCCGTATATCAATTTACCTATAGCGCCTATGTCATATGACTCATATAAAAACAAACTTGTTACATTTTATCGGAAGAACAAACGCCTCCCTGGCTACAAAGAGATTATGGCGCTCACGGGTTATAGATCCAAGAACGCTGTGTTCAAGTTCATCAATCGGCTCGTCGAAGAGGGAATGGTCAAGAAAGATGCTCGCGGACGACTCGCTCCCGACCTTCTCACTGGCGGCGTTAGGCTCCTTGGCCTCGTAGAAGCCGGATTTCCTTCGGCCGCAGAAGAAGAACTGCTCGACACGATCGATTTCGACGAATTTCTCACGCCGAACAAAGAAGCGAGCTACATCCTGCGGGTGAAGGGCGATTCGATGATCAACGCCGGCATCCGCGAAGGCGACATGGTGATCGCGGAAAAAAGGGCAAATTACAAAGAAGGAAATATCGTGATTGCGATGGTGGACGGCGAGCACACAATGAAATATCTGCGCAAAGTAGGAGATTCGTACTACTACCTCGAAGCTGCAAATCCGAATTATCCCGATATCCACCCCACTGAATCCCTCGAGATTGAAGCGGTTGTTACCGGCGTCGTGCGCAAATATTAATAGCCAGGAAAACCAGTATGATCACCAAAATAATTTCATGGTTTACGAGTCCTCACGAGGTCAATGTCGAGCCGATCTACAAGGCGCGCGAAGTCTGGGTCTACACGCACGTTGTTC
>JBBUCP010000112.1:0-2090 GCA_038057725.1 Patescibacteria group bacterium
GGCAACTTTTCAATATAACTCGCGAGCGCATTCGGCAGATCGAGGCAAAGTCTCTTCCGCGCATGCTCTTGGCAAGTAGAAGGCCAAAGCAAGCCGAAGTGTTGGCGCGATTGCGCAAGCTTGTAGAGGAGGGACCTTCTATCGGCACAGCTCATAAAATAGAGTCTAAAAAAGAAGCGCCGGAGACATTGAAAATCAAAACGGCGATCGCAGGCCTTGCCGCGTATGCGAAGTATAGCGATCGAAAAATAGCATTACTACTCACTGCGCAGACCGAAGAGTTCCACAAAGCGCAAGATATCCGAGCGATGCGCGAGCAACTACCTGATCTTACCGGATATCAAGAAACGCAAAGTGCAGAATCTTTCCAGAAATTTATCTCATCATTTTTCAAACCCGAAATAGCAGAAGGAATATTGGCAAATATACACGCTCTCAGTAAAGCTACAACAGACGCCGCGCTTGACGAAGCTCCGTCAGAAAGCGCACTAACCGAAACGATGCCGAAGATCACCGAGGAAATAATCTTTACTGAAGATCAGCTCGAATTAATTCGTGGATTGCACACCTACTATGGAATGAAAGCGTCATTCATCCGCGCATTTTTGGTTGAGAACATCGGAGTCAGTGGCTCTATGAGCGCGCTGAACAGCGGCATACGGGCGGTACTGCGCGATAATAAATTTCCTATCTTCTCCCACGACGAGTTCCATGACTTCGTGGAAGTCTCTTTCAGCCTGAATCTAGTTTCGGCTCTGACAGCCGAAGACGGGCCTAAACTCCAAAAATGGACCGATGACCAGCTTCGTCTCGTAGCGGGCCTATGGCGCAAGCTGCCGCGAAGGGATATTGCCGGAGTCCTTAGCGTCGTCCGCGGGCGCAACGTCGACTTAAGCAGTATTGCCGGTATTCCCACAAGTAAGGCGATGACGACCGAGGACTTCGTCATGCATTATGCCCCGCCATCCATGGCCGCAGTGGAAACGCTTTTCGAGCAGCTTACTCGGCAGAAATTAGAAGTTGTCTTAGGTAGGATACTACTCGAACGCGAGTAGTATTCGGCAAGTCGCCATGTCCACGCTCTCACTGGTGTCGGTCAATGTGGAGCGCTCGAAGCATCTCGATCTCGTGTTGCCGTTTTTAGAGTCGGAGGTGCCTGATGTGGTCTGCGTACAGGAATTGAGCGAGCGCGACATCCCTGCGTTTTCAGAAATTTGCGGACACGGCGTTTTCGCGCCCACGCAACGACGCGTTGATGAGGAAGGGCAACCGTGCACCGGGGTTGCAATATTTTCACGCCATCCACTGAAGAGAACTGAAGTACGGCAGTATGTGGACAGCGGATATGCGATGCCGGAATCGGGACGAGATGCCCACACGAGTTCGGATCCAACGAATAACGCGGTAGTAATTGCCGAAATCCAGACCGACGTCCTCTTTCGCATCGCGACAACTCACTTTACATGGTCGCCGCGCGGTGGGGTTACTGAAGAACAGCGGCGCGGTATGCAGGCCCTTATTGAAATTCTTTCCTTATACGATGAAATAATCCTGACGGGGGATTTTAACGCGCCGCGTGGCGGGGAAATTTTCAGCGCGCTTGCGAGCCGCTACAAGGACAATATCCCGCTTGAATACGCAACCAGCATTGACGTAACCTTGCATCGCGCAGGGAAGGATCGCCCGGAAGAGCTCGCGGACAAGATGGTCGACGGCCTTTTTACGACGCCTTCGTACGCAGCGTCGGACGTGCGCTTGATTTCCGGGGTCTCCGACCACTCTGCAATCGTCGCCTGCATCGCTAAATCGAAGTAATGACCGTACCGAGCATTGCGACCCCCCACGCAATCGCCGCCGCGAGGAGATAGTCGAGATGGCTTCCCCAGGTAACGATGTTCAGGATCACGGTCCCGAAAAGGGCGCCCGTCGTCACATACCAGGCGGCCACGAAGACCATGCGTGCATTTTCGTACATGGGTATATTCTGTCGCATTTCCGGCGTATGTGCCAGTCGCGTATGAAAAAGGAGGGCTGGGGCCCTCCTTGCGTCACATCTCTCGTGCTCCCGGCGTTCTATCGCCGCGCCGTGC
>JBBUCP010000113.1:0-1128 GCA_038057725.1 Patescibacteria group bacterium
AGGAGCGACGGCGACGAGCCCGAGCGCTGGGCGAGCACGCCCAGATAGCGACCCCGGAGAAGCATGCGCCGCGGTGTCGCGAGCGGATTTTCGGCGGCGTCGGTTTTGAAAAGGATCTAGCCCGTCATTTTTGCAATGACCGTTGTCAAGGTACGGGCTTCTTCGGCAAGCCTCTCGACATCTTTTTTGTCCCCCCTCGCCTCGGCTTCCCGCATTGCCTCGGTCGTGGCCTGCAGCTCGATCTGCAGCCGGTCGCGCCGCAGGACGGCAAGGAGTGTATTTGCCGAGCGCTGCAGATTGCTGTTTTTCGCATGGAGGTGTTCGGAGAAGAAGCGCAGCGTCTCTTTGTCTGGAAGCGGCATGTGGCGCAGCTCGGCCGCGACTTCACTTCCAATCGCACCTTCCAACTCGCGCGTAAAGGTCTCGGTATCTATGAGCGGCTTCTTCAGGGACTCCTGCCACAAAAGAAAGCCGTACGCCTGCTTGATGCGGCCAGGCGCAGCACTGACCCCGTTAGAGGCCGCAGGCTCTCTAATGGGGTCGGCCGGTCGAACTGGTTGCGGTACTTTTGAAGCAGACGCGCGCACCGCTGCTTCGGAGACGCCGAGCCGCTTTGCAATCTCTTTTTCGTACTGTTCGCGCGCGATCGGGCTCTGCACGTCGGTTAAAAACGGTAAGACGATCGTCTCGACCGCCCGCCGTAGCTGCATCGCGTCTTTCGCATGGCCTTCGAGGACGTCGAGGAGGAACGTGATGATGTCCTTCGCCCCGCGAATCACCGCGCGCCACGCCTCCGCGCCTTCTTTTGAAATCAGATCTGCCGGGTCAGAGCCTTGCGGCAGCTGCGCGACTTTCACTTGCAGGCCTGACAAGAGCGCCGCCCGGGCGCTTCGCGTTGCCGCCTTAAAGCCGGCCTGGTCGGCGTCGAGCGCGATCACCAGATTCTCGCTCATGCGCTTGATTAAAGCAGCGTGCTCGGCGGTGAAGGCGGTGCCGGAGACCGCGACGGTATTCCCCCACCCGGCTTGGTGCGAAAGCACGAGATCCACCTGCCCTTCGACTAAGACTGCAAAGTTGTGCTTGCGAATCATCTGTTTCGCGCGGTCAAAACCATAGAGGATGCGCGAC
>JBBUCP010000114.1:0-2323 GCA_038057725.1 Patescibacteria group bacterium
ATCCTTTAGAAAGTCATATTTTAAGCCATATTTAAGTAAAAGACGACAATGTTTGACGTGAAAGTGGCCCGGTATGTAACTAAGGAACCCTCCTATAATCATTTCACGTGAAAGTATGCTCAAGAGTCAAACAAGTAGGACAGGTGCGCTCGGGGAAGAAATTGCCTGTACATTCTTGCAACGTAGGGGATTTAAGATCATAGAGAAGAATTATCGGAAGCCATGGGGTGAGATCGATATTATTGCTGAGAAAAACGGTGAAGTGAGGTTCATTGAAGTTAAGGCTGTCTCCGGCGATCTGGAAATGTTTTCACGTGAAAGCAATACATACCGTCCGGAGGAACAAATTCATCCGGCAAAGCTTAAGAAAATCGTCCGTACGGCGCAGTTATATATGGCGTATAAGGAAGATGATAGGGAATATCAAATTGATGCGGTAGGAGTCATTCTAGACCCCCTTACGAGGAATGCACGGTGTCGGCTGTTCGAACAAATTCTATAGGACAGTATAAAAGACACGATATGTCCTTTATAAATACCTACCAGGAATTCAAGATATCAACAATCGGGGCGCAGAGAATCGAACTCTGTCTGCTTGGTCCCAAACCAAGTGTACTACCGGTATACGACGCCCCGAAAAAAGCAGTTACTCTATTATTCACTTTTATTGCGATTTGGGCAACTGCTCGATGATTTGATTGGCAAGTGACGGCGCTTCATTTTGCATGAAGTGAGTTGCTTTTATCGACATATCGCCAGAAAGGAAGGATGCGAGATCCATTCCTGTTGCACGTGAAATGTCGCGATTGATATATGCGAGCGTGATAGCCCGCAACTCGCGCTCGGCCGTAGTAGTGCCTTCGCTCGTCGTCGAAATAATGCCGACAAGTCGTCCCCATTCGTTGATAACTGCGCCGCCCGAAGAGCCGCTTTGTGCCAGCACGGCGCCGCCAAGGGAAATGAGATCAACGGATCGTTCGCCAAAGGTGAGCAAATCTCCAATACGCGTAAAAATCGATGTCGGGTACAATGTCGTGACGCCCGCGTCCTGTATGGCAAATTCCGCAGGGTATCCCGCAAGGAGGACCTTGTCGCTCGCAAATGCGATCGCTTCTCGAGTGTCGGAAAGAAGGTGGGGAAACGATGACGGGAGTCGACTTCCGTCGGTGGCTTCGGTGATCAAAAGAAGGGCATAGTCGTGCTCGCCGGTGCCTTTTGGTCGCCTGGCTGCGATATCTTCCGCATGTTCCGTGACCCATTCGGAGGGTATATGGAGGATGTCGGCTTTATAGCGTTTTTGGGCAGGGGAGCCAGTACGAATGAAGCATTGGAGAGCAATGTCAGGCTGGGAGGCTAAAAGCATGTACTGTGCTACGTGGGCATTTGTGAGGATGACGCCTCGAGGGTCAATAACGACACCCGAACCGGAAATCGAGCTTAGAGGGCCTCTGGTCTCACAAAAGATATTCACCGTCGCCGACCAGGCAGAAGCGTAGAGTTCACTCTCCGATTTGCGGTTGAACGGATAGGGATCCTGGATACGCTGGACTTGGTTGCCGGTGTCCGCTTCTTGGCTCTGCGCCGCGGCCGCAGGCTGCGCTTCGTTCACGGGCTGCGCAGCGATTTCCTGCACCGGTTCGACTACCCCTGTTTCCTCGGCTGCGGGTGCAGCCTCTTCGGTGCTGGTTGCGAGGGGGAGAGAGGGCGCTACGGGGCGCACATATGCGATCTCTTCCACGCGTTGGATATCGGAAAGGATGGAAACAGCAATGAGCGCAAGGAACGCTGCGCCAAGAATGCCGACTGATTGGAGAAACATGCGGAGCATACGAATGCGGGATGGGGGAGTCGAGCCCCCGACTGCGGTTTGGAAAACCGCCATTATACCGTTTAACTAATCCCGCGTTCGCTAACTCTACACGATGTGTATGGAGCTGACAAAGACTTATTGTTGGGCGGCATTTTCAAGTGCCGGCAGGAGTGCCCGCATCGAATGGTTATATACCTCTACTCCGGTGTGAGATGCCGCTTCTGGAAAACGTTCTGCAACTAAGCGAACCGCGCGAGCCTCTTCGTTCAAAAGCTGTTCATCCGAAAGTGAATCATCATTTTGTAACCCATCCAAAAGGCTGACGATGTTCCATCCGAGATCTGTTGAAGTATCAAGTATTCCCGTTTGCATAACCATTTCTGCATGAGCTAGACTCGCGATCCAAAAATATGCCTCAGAGAGACTCTGCGGAATGGGGTATCGCGCTTGAGACGAAGGCGCTTGGGATTGAAGTGAGTCCGTGCCGTACGCATACACTTCCGCCATTCGATA
>JBBUCP010000115.1:0-1782 GCA_038057725.1 Patescibacteria group bacterium
GTGGCGCCGGAGAGCGGGACCGTCGAGGCGCCGCCGGAGAGCGAGTTTTGCGTGAAATTCGGCCCCGAGACCGTACACTCGAGGACGCCTTTGGAAGTCCAGAAGATGTAGGCGCGCGTCCCGAGGCGCACAACCGGTGGCTCCGCCCAGATATCGATTTCGACGGATCCGAGGTTAGGGAGCGGCTGCTTTTGCGCGGGAGGCGGCACGGTCTTTTTCGGCGCGACGACTGCGCCGCCGCCTGCGCCCTGCGGCAGAGCGACCCCCACTTGGTAACCCGCCCTCGAGCAGAGCATGTCGAAAAACTGATCCGGCATCAGTTTCGAGAAAAACCAACTCGTCGCCCACGGCCGCGTCGCACAGAGCCTGCCAGCGATTGACTTCGAGACGCCCACGGTCAAGCTCGACGCGCCGAAGAAGCCCGCGACTTCGGTGAGGCCGTCGCGCACATTCGCCACGATCGTCGCGCCCGCCTCGCCGATCTTGATGGCCCCGACAAGCTTCGAAGTCGTCGTCGGCACGGTCGGCGCTTTCGCCGTTTCCCCGGTCGACGTGGAGCCGGGTAAATTGCTCACGCCACCCCTCGGCTGGCCTACATCATCGAAGAGCGACCCTGAAATGTCGCCTGACGTGTCATTGAAATACCCCGAAGTGTCGAAAATACTGCCGCCGAATCCGCTGTCGTACCCGCCGGAGCCGCATGGATCCGTTTGCGGCGTCGAGGTTGAGGTCGTCGCGTTGTTGTTCTGTTGCGGCTGCATGCACGGGTCTTGCGGCATCATCATCATAGGCATCATCATCGGGATCATGGGAAGCATCGGCGGCATGCCGCCCGCCTGGTCGGCAAGGCATTTGAATGGGGCCATGCATTTGCCCGATGCAGCCGTAGCTCCGCTCGTCGTATCAAAACACGGGCACATGAATTTGTTGCCTGGTTTCGTACACTTTCCCTTTGAATCCTTAAAAAGCCCGCAGGAACATTCTATCTTGAGAGGTACGCACATCGCGTCAGCCTCGGACATCACTGCTTCGGTAAGCTGCGGGAAAAGCGTGGCCGCATACATGCAGCCGAAGAGGACAACTCCTGCGCTTAACGCGATGATGCGCGCCGCTGATCCCATATTCCCCGCATTCTACCATCCTTCCTATCACTTCTGCGAAAGACAGAAGCGCTCAAGTGCATATTCTAAATCTTCACCTCGGCGACGTGCCGCATGCGGAAGTTCTGCAAGTGCCGCAACCAATGCACCAGCGCGAATACGCGCCGCACTATCCCCCTTCAAAAACATATCCTTCGCCGCCCAAAAAAGAACGCCATGGATCGCCTCCGGCGCCGCGTCTTTTGCAATTTCCCGCATATACGAAACCCACAGCTCCTTCTTGTCCGCCCGCCGCAATGCGTTTGCGATCGCAAAAATGCTCGAATCGCGCTCTTTCTTCGGCGCGTCGAATTTTTCTACGGTTTCTGCATATTTCTCAAGCTTCCGGCGCAAATCTGCCAGCGGCTTTTCTTCAAATATACATACCTTCTCGTCGGATTTTGAAAGACTTTCAAGCGCATCCAAAAAAACATCGCACAATTCCACATTCGCGCATACATTTTCAAAAACCAGCACCCGCTTCTGCGCAAACATTCCCCCACCCTGAAGAGAAGCCCTCAGATCATCAATAGTATTAGCATCCGTAATCCGCACGACCTCCGCACCTTTCACTTTAGAAATATCCGCCCCCATCTTCGAGCGTGCCTTTTCCCTGTCGGTTCCTAAATAGAGATGAAACATG
>JBBUCP010000116.1:0-7056 GCA_038057725.1 Patescibacteria group bacterium
GGATACGGCCGCTTCTCTCTGATGTGTGGGCAGACGCTATTCGTCGTCGGGGTTGTTAAGAAAGGTCGAACCTTTCCCATGGCTATAATTCGCCATTTTTTATCCTCTTGCGCATTGTTGCGGCGAGATGGTTGAAATAGAAAAGGTTGTGGAATGTGGCGAGCTTCATGCCGGTCAATTCGTGCGCGCGCAAGAGGGAAGAGATGTAGCTACGCGTGTAGGTTTTGCAGACGTCGCATTTACAATTCGGATCGAGCGGCTTTTCTTCTTTTACGAATTGCGGCTTACGCAAATCAAGGCGGCCTTTCGAGGTGAAGATTACGCCGCGGCGGGCATAGTGCGTTGGCGCAATGCAGTCGAAGGTGTCGCCACCGCTTTCTGCAATGATGGGGAAGTCTTCGGGGTGTCCGATTCCCAAGACGTGCCGCGGCTTGTTCTCCGGGAGCGCATCGGACACTTCGCCCACGACTTTCTTCAGCGTTTTCTTGTCATACCCGAATTCGCCGCCGAAGCCGTAGCCGTCGAATTCCATTGCGCCCAAGATTTTCGCGCTCTCGATGCGCAAGCGCGAGAACCCGCCACCTTGGACGATGCCGTAGAGAGCTTGTTTCTTCGATTTTTTGGCGTCCAAACATTCTTGCGCCCAGCGGTGCGTCTTTTCGAGCGACTCAAGCATATATTTTTCATTGGCTAAGGGCGACGGGCATTCGTCAAACGCGAACATGATATCGGCGCCGAGCTCCTCCTGTATACCTATCGAAACTTTCGGTGAAAGGTACAACTGCTTGCCGTCAATCGGTGAGCGGAAATAGACGCCGTCGTCCGTGATTTTCACGGCGTTCGGCTGCGAGCCTTCCTTTAAAATTTTTTCCTGGTCGTCTCGCAGCACTTTTCCGATCCCGTGGTCGCGGCCGAAGCCGAGGCTGTACACCTGGAACCCGCCGCTGTCGGTCATGAGCGGCCTCTTCCAATCCATATAGCCATGGATCCCGCCCGCTTTCTTGACGACTTTTTCGCCGGGGGCGACATGCAAGTGGAAGGTATTACAAATCAAAAGTTGCGAACCGACGTCCTCAATTTCGCGCGTATCGAGCGTGCGGATCGTCCCACGCGTCGCGACAGGCACAAAAGCAGGCGTCTCGATCTCGCCGTGCGGCGTCGAAATGACCCCGAGGCGCGCCCGACTCTTTTTTGATTTCTTGAGGATTTTAAATTCGAACATTGTGTGAAGCGTACGGATTTATTCGCAAACAGCAAGCCGCGCTCTGCAAAGAGCGCGGCTCATCTTAAATCTCACAATGGAATCCTGGGTGGCGTACTGTATGGTCCAGCCTACCGCACATCCATTCGACACGCCGAAGTTTGCCATCGATCTCTCTCTTCCAAAAAGAGATAAAGTCAAAGAGCCATGGCAGGTCCGGGAGCACATCGTCATGTTGAAGATTGAATTCGCGAAGAACTCCCGACCGTGCAGGAAAATACAGAAAACGCGCGCTGACTAAGACTTTCGGCGCGATAACGAGGCTGCTCTCCATTTCCGGCGTTATTCCGATATAGTTGAACGGGTTTTTCACGACGTTCTCCTCGTGCGCTGATTCCACTACGCCAATGAAATCACCTTCATGAATACTGTCAATTGACGACATGCGGATTGCGTCTGGTACAATTTACTGATGCATTTTAGACAGGCATTCGGGGGAGTGCTTTTTGCGCTGGTACTCCTTCCTTTTTTCGCATCGGCGCAAGTCGGGCTCAATGTCGATGTCGAATCGGTAGTACGCGCGTACTTTGGCGAGACGCCGGTCATGGTTGATATCGCGCGGTGCGAATCGAAATTCCGGCAGTATACCGACAGCGGGAACCCATTGTACGGCGGCTACCAAGGAAAGATGGTCGGCATTTTCCAAGTCTACGAAGACATCCATGCTGCATATGCGAAAGGCCTTGGTATGGATATTTATACGACGGACGGCAATATGGCGTATGCAAGATTGCTCTACGAAAGGGAAGGCACGAAGCCGTGGATTTCTTCGTTCCCATGCTGGGGGCAGGATCTCGTTAAAGAGATTCTGCCCACTGATGAGACTGATACCGACGCTGCAACAGAGGTTTCCGGGACTGTCACCATAAACCTCTCGATGGGCATGGAGCATCCGCAAGTGTTTCTTTTGCAAAAAATCCTCAATGAAAAAGGGTATCTGATCGCGACCGACGGCCCGGGCTCTCCAGGAAACGAGACGCAGAAATTCGGCCTCCTCACGCGCGCGGCAGTGCGGAAATACCAGTGTGCCGAACACATCGCCTGCGATGGAGACGAACATACGACTGGCTACGGCTTCGTGGGAGCAAGGACGCGCGCCGCGCTCGTCAGCCGCACCGTTGCGCCACCGCTTCCCGTAGAAACCCCAAGCCCGATATCGAGTGAATACACGCCTGAACAGCAGCAACAGATAAAAGATCTCCAAGCGCAGATCCTCGAACTTACGAAAGTCTTGCAAGCGCTTCTCGCGCAAAATTAAAGGCGCCCAACGCGAAGGTTGGGCGCCGTCTCCGTGTCACCAATAACTCGGAATCATCCACGACCAGGGCTTCCAGTCTGGATCGTTTCTTGAAGGGAACAGCCAGCGCAAAAGTCGCGACCGGGACATTTCTGCTCCAGTCTCCATTTCTGGCGACAATGGCGGCGACCCCGAAACAGCCGAAGCTTCTTGGGAAAACCGCAAATCTTTCATCTCTGATGCGTAGTGGTTTTGTCGGCGCTTCTCCGCTCGAGGTAATAATCTCGAGCTTACAAATTTTGCGAGGAATTTCTCGAATCGGATATTTCTCGCACGTCGTTTGCTCAATTCGCTGTAGAGGACTCGACGGATATCATATTCATCCATATCGTCGAACATGACGATATATACGATGCCTGCTTTCGCAAGTTCTGGATGCGCTGTCTTGTGATGCGTAGCCCCGCCCCATGAGCTTTTGATCTGAATCGGGATGCGTTCTGCCCACGGTTCATTCGAGTAGAGGACGTACGCGACGGCATCGATACCGCGCAAATCCAGCTCAATATCGGCGCGAGTGATGCCGATCAGCCATGGCGGTGTATTGTGCAAGCGCATACTCGCTGCCTCAAAGAACCGTTCTTCCGAACGAGTTCCTTTTTCGATTTCCGCTAAGGGTATGCTCAAGGCACACCTCCACTGCTATCGTTTGCTTTCGGTACTCTGTAGTCCGTGGACTTTATACCACAGTTCTTTTGTTTTGTCATTTCCAAAAATCGCCCCCATTCGATCGCTCGAACGGGGGCTACACAATATCCGCATGAAAATCTATAGCTTGTAGAGCGCTTCCGCACACGCATCTATGACGCCACTCTTCGCGTCCGCGCCGATCACCGCCCACTTGTTGTCGCGCACGAACGATTCGCGCGAATACGTGGAGCTAATCTTCTTGAGCTCGACCAGCTTCGTCGGGGCATCAGCCGCCTGTTTGAAGTTCGCAACGCAGATCGGTAAGAGCGCCTTGACGACCTCTACGTTTGCTTCCTTGCGCGCCATTTCAACCGCTTTGCCACCGGTCACCCAGCCGCCTTGCCAAAAACCAAGTACGACTGTCGCGAGTACACCGACCGCAGCACCTTGTATCCAGGGCTTCCACGGCATTCCAGACTTCTTTTCCATGACGGAACCTTTCGTACTCTATGAGTGGAGAACCATTCTCCAACCATCTCAACGCTAGCACCTGCAGGATTAATAGATAGTGCGGTGCTCAATCTTCATGCAAGTGCGTGAAAAAGTGGCACTGCCCCCATCCTTGATTTAAGGGCGGTTTTGTGCTAGTAATAGCCGACCTTTCTGACGGCACCGGCCGCCAAAAATGGCTTATCTATTAGATATTTTGCCACTATTTTACCATGACACAGCTCGCAAAAGCGTCAGCCGTCGGCATCATCTCCTTCCTCGCGATCGTCGGATTTTCAACACCCGCGACGACCTACGCATGGATTGACTTCGATTACACCAGTTATATCAACTATTCCGTCCCGCAAAGCTTCAACTACGCGAATTATCCGAACTATGGCGGCGGGTACGGCGGGTTTGCCTCGCTCATGAATTACGCGCCCGCAAAGCCACGTGAGCAGCTCGTCGTCTATGCGTTCGGCCCGACTTCTGGCGGCCCGGGGGGCTCTTCGATGTACCAAAGCTACGCGCCCCACACCTACACGGCGCCGTATAACCAGCCACAGTACGATTCGTACTCATACCAGCAGGATTACGGATACCAGACTACACAGACAGGCGGCGGCTACCCGCAATCGACGGGGAACCAGGATTTCTGGGGCAACGACCTCTGTAACTGGGGAAGCGACTACCTGGGCTATCCGTGCGCCCGCGACCCGCATCAGTGGATTTATGATCCCTACACAAGCTCTTGGTACTAGTGTGAAAAAACGGGAAAAAGAACGCATTTGCGCGGTATACTACTCTTCATGAGCCCGCGCTCGATCGGTCATTATTTTCTCCTCGCCCTTTTGGGTGGCACGATTGTCCTTACCTTTTATATTTTTAAACCGTTCCTTGCCCCGCTTATCCTCGCGGGCGCGTTTGCGATAATCTTGCATCCTTTGTATGACACGATCCGTCGCAAGCTCGGTAACTGGCCGTCGGTCGCGTCGCTCATCACCGTTCTCATCGGCGTCATCTGCATTCTTGTACCGCTCGGATTTATCGGCACGCAGGTGGGGCTCGAAACCGCCGCCGTCTACACGACACTCACCGAAGGCGATGGCCGTGCGCAGATCACTTCGGTCGTGCATACGCTCGAAGACACACTCGTGAAGTATGTGCCTGCGGCAGAAGGGACTGCGGAAGAATTTTCGGCAAACATTACAGCGCACGCGCAGCAGGCGCTCTCGTGGTTCATTCAGCACCTCGGTGCGGCGTTCACCGGCATCGCATCGCTTTTCTTAAGCCTCTTTATTTTCTTTATCGCGCTCTATTTCCTCTTGCGCGATGGCGTGCATTTGAAGCAGGCGCTCGTGCGCCTCTCGCCACTTGAAGATTCGTACGACGAAATGGTGTCGCAGCGCCTCGTCCTCGCGGTGAATTCCGTGATCAAGGGGAACCTTTCGATTGCGCTTATCCAAGGTACGCTCACCGCTATCGGCTTTACACTCTTCGGCGTCCCTAACAGCATTCTTTGGGGCGCGGTCACCGCAATCGCAGCCTTGATCCCGGGGATCGGCACGGGACTCGTCTTTATCCCGACCATTATCTACATGTTGGTGACTGGCGACACGACGGCGGCATTTGGCCTCATGATTTGGGGCATCCTCGCCGTTGGTATGATCGACAATTTCCTGGGGCCGCGTCTCATCGGGAGCGGTATCAAGTTGCACCCCTTGCTCGTGCTTCTTTCGGTCCTTGGCGGCATCACGCTCTTTGGTGCGATCGGCGTCTTCTTGGGGCCGCTTTCCTTGAGCCTCCTCTTTGCATTCCTTTCGATTTATTCTGACATCGTCAAGCGGGGGATTTAATACGCGACTACTTTCACCGCATCGACGTTAGCGTCTTCGCTGCTGTCCGACATTTTGCCGCGGAAGCGAAGTTTCAGATTCGGGATGTTTTCAATCGTGACCGACGCGCTGTGCCAGGTGTTTTCGCTTTCGACATTTCCGCGCAGACGCGCTTTTTCCTGCCACGAAGAGCCGTTGTTGGTGGATATTTCGAACATGACGTATTCATTCGTGTCGAGCGAAGATTCAATGAGCCACGAGAACGTAATGCGGGCGTTCGCCTTGCCTTGCAGGTTGATCGGGATGGAGGTGAGTGCGGCGTTATTCGCGTTTCCGTCGATTTCTGCGGAACGGGTTCCGTCCGTTGCGCGTTGATTCGAGCGTGACCAATCGTTCTGCGAATCTTCCGTCCAGAGGCCGTTCCATTCGGCTACTTCAAAACTGTCGGCAAAAATTTCGATTTCTGTTGGTGGGGGAGGCGGTTCTTCAACTGGCGGTTCTTCGGGGGGCGGTGGCGGAGGCTCTATTGGTGCCGCGCTCCACGCGAGCGCGCCTACCGGATCGACGAGGCCGTAGCCATAGGTGTTGTCGCGCCCAACGCTCCCCAAATCATCGGCAGTGCTCTCGAGCGCGGTGCGCACGTCGGCGGGCGTCGTCGCATTCCCGTGCGCAATGACGAGCGCCGCGACGCCGACCACATGAGGTGTCGCCATCGACGTGCCCTGGAAGAAGTAGTAGCCGAATGCGCCGTAGTTCGAGCCGCTGAACGTTTGCTGCAAGATGCCATCGCCGTAGCCGTCGCCGTTTTGGTCGACGGCCGTATCGCCGCCGGGCGCAACAATGTCAAGCGCCGAGCCGTAATTCGAATACTTCGCGCGTGTGTTGTCGAAGCGGGTCGCACCGACCGCGATCACGTATGCATTGTAGGCGGCGGGGTAACTGACGGTTCCCGTGCCGTCGTTGCCGGAAGCGGCGACGATCGTGACGCCCTTATCGAAGGCATACTTGAGCGCATCTTCGAGTGTTTGCGAGCCGCTCGAGCCGCCGAGCGAGAGGTTGACGACCTTCGCGCCGTTATCCGCGGCAAAGCGAAGGCCGTTTGCGATTCCCGCGTGCGTGCCGCTCCCCTGTGAATTCAGGACTTTGATCGGCATTAGCTTTGCTCCGTAGGCGATGCCAGCGACGCCTTCGCCGTTGTTCGTGCTTTGCGCGATCGTGCCGGAAACGTGCGTGCCGTGGCCTTCATCGTCATTCGGATGCGCGTCATTATTTACAAAATCGTAGCCAGGGACGAAGGTCGTGACGGCGAGATCGGGCGCGAGGAAATACGATTTACCGTTCTGGGCGTAATTCTCGTACGCGATGCCGGTATCAATAACGGCGACGATAGCGCCCGCGCCGTTTGAAATATCCCACGCCGCAGGAACGCCGATTTTTGGAAAGTTCCATTGGTATGTGAAATGCGGATCGTTTGACGTCATGAAGGCTTGCACAATATAATTCGGCTCCGCATACGCTACGTCCTCGCGCGCGCCGGCGGCGCGCGC
>JBBUCP010000116.1:7066-11590 GCA_038057725.1 Patescibacteria group bacterium
GGTCTTGCCGGCAGCGTCGAGGGCAAACCCGGCGGCGCGCGCTCCCGCTTCCACAGAAACTCCACGTCCCAACTTTTCGATGCGAAACGAACCTTCGCCCGCATACTGCACGATAATTTCTTCCGCAACGGCCGGGCCGCGCGTCGTCATCTCGCTGCGTATCTCATCACCGGTTGCACGCACCGTATCGCGGCCGACTTCTAGTGCGATGAGCAATGTTGGAATTAGTAATAAGAAAACAGCCCCCGAAAAAACAGTCTTACTGATGATGTTCATACAGAATGCCGGTTATCCCTTGTATGGAGGAAGTATACCCCGTTAGAAGTCCGAATTGAAGTTGTTTGAGTCTATGTGGGCAAACAAGTCCATTTCGGGCCATCTGGTCATGCGTAGTCGCGAAAATATTCGTATACGAATATTTTCGCCGAGGACTTCTAACGGGGTATACACCACTGCAAAAAGGCCGCCCGCGACCACATTAATCGCGGGACGGCCTTTTTTACCGTACTACGGCAGCCGCCGCGTTTACCAATCCATAGCCGTATTGTGGATCAAGTCCGGCTACTCCTAAGTCTTGGGTAGTTGATGTCATAATTTGCCGTACCTCATCACTTATTCCCTTGATACCATTCAGGTCTGTAACACCCTTCCTAATAACCAAAGCGGCTACTCCTGCGACATGAGGTGAGGCCATTGAAGTGCCAGAGCCGTATTTGTAGCAATCACCCGAAGTATTGCAGACCGGCTGCGGATTAGAGTAACTGGTAGTATCGTTCCATGTGGAGTACACGGAAACCCCCGGTGCCGCAAGATCAACTTCGGGACCGGTGCTTGAGAAGCTCGCGCGCTTATCGAGAGAGTCGGTGGCGGCGACGGCAATTACCGAAGCGAATTTTGCCGGATAAATAACATTTTTCCCCTTGCCCGACACAGTTCCTGAATTTCCTGCCGCTGCAACGATTACAACACCTTTTGCTTCGGCATTATCAAATGCCTTTTTTACTGTAGTACCCGGATCACGGTCTTTCCCGAGTGATAGATTAATGACATCCATTTTAAGTCCTTGTACTGTCAGAAGTTCGCCTGTAAAAACATTAGTAATCTGCATGGTCGCGCCCGTTGACCATTCAACTGCGGCAATAATATCGCTCCAGTAGCCAACGCCGTCTTCATTGAGGACGCGGAGCGAATAGAGACTGCATTCAGGGGCAACGCCGACAACGCCGCTATCGTTATCCTCCGCGCAAGCAGTACCGGCAACATGTGTTCCGTGTCCGTACACGTCCATCGGATCATAGTCATAATAATAGAAATCGTAGCCAAGATTTGTGGGGTCAAAATTGTCATTTAAGTCAGGGTGGAGGTAATTAACACCGGAATCAATAATGCCGATTTTTACTCCTGTGCCTTTGTTCGGGCTAAAAGGATCAGTATGTACTGTCCCTGCGCCGATACGTTTTACGCCCCATGAATCATCGAGTTCAGCGTCAACGGCGTACACAGAATCATCAAGGTCAATAGACGCGACATGCGGATTATGAGATAACCCTTCAATCGCTTTTTCAGGTATTGTAGCGGCGATAGCGTCTACGATAGAATAGCTGTATTTAATCTTGCCACCGTGAGCGCGCACGAGTGCTTCTTCGCTCGGGCCGACTGGTTTATCAAAAGCAATGAGTACGCGCGTCAAATTATCACCGCCTTGCCCTTGTGCAACTGCGAGTGTTGGGGCAGGAATAGTGAAACTCACCATGCCCGCAACTACCAAGATAGCGGCAAAAGAAACGATAGTTTTTTTCATAGAATTGGCCTTTATCATTTAATAATCAGCAGTCCTTTGTGCCTTTAATGTAGCACATGTAAGGAAACGCGCGAATCAAATCAACATCAAATCAACGACAGATGGAGGCGCTTGGCCATCGGCCGTATCCAAATTCTAACTCATGTTTGCGCGTATGCGGATTCATGCCATGATGCGTACATTACAATTCGTTTACTGGATTGCGCCGAGAACGCCCTGCGCTTTAGCGCAGGGATGAATCGGCGAACTTTCAAATCAGGACGGCCGGTGGGCCGTTCCTATTCCAGCAAAAAAGCCTGGCTCCGCCTCGCGAACGCCCTGCGCTCTCTGGCGCAGGGATCGACGAGGCGGACTTTTTTACGTATAATCAAACCTAACGGTATATGAAAAAAGCTTTGTTTTTAGGGGTGTTGATGGTCGTTTCCTCATTTCAAGTGCATGCGCAGGGAGTCGGTGCAGAGGCATCGGCCAGCGCGGGCGCCAATGCGCGCGCAGGTCAAACGGGCATTGAAGTTGGTGCAGAGGCACAAATTGGTTCACAAGGGAACGATTCGGCACGCCAAAATGCATGCGAAGCGAGTTGCCGTAATGACTACGGTGGGAGCGGGAGCGCAGGATTCGATGCCTGCATACGTGGATGCGGAGCAATCGGCGCGGCAGGGGGCGCGCGCGAGGCGGGTACGTCCACTCCTGCACGCGCGGAGCCAAACGAGAAGATCTCGAATGAAGGGGGAACAGCCGCGAGTGTGCAGCACAACCAAAGCAACCTCGATTTCCTGACGCGCGGGGCTGCAGTGCAGGACGTCGAAGTTCGCGGCTGGGATCCGGAGAAAAAGCAGGAATTCCTCGCGACGGTGAAAGCCTACGCACAGGTCAAATCAGGACAGGATCTCGAGAATTTCGCGAAAGGCGTCCTTCTGAAAGACGAAAACGTGTCCGAAGTCACCTATGACGATACTGAAATCGCTGTCGAATACAAGGGGAGGGGAAAATTGCTCGGATTTATTCCGCTTGGCTACACCCACCGCGTTACGGTGGATACGGATGCGTCTGCGAGCGAGCGCGTGAAAGTGCATTTCCCATGGTACCGATTCCTCTTGAAAACGGGCCTAGATGCTAAGGAGATCGAAACCGAGATCGCGGCGAATTTAAGCGCTGACCTCACGGCAGGCGATACGGGAGCAAAGATAAGCGCGTACGCGAAGGCTTTCGTAAGCATCTCAAATGTGCTCAAGACCAAACACGATACCGTAAAGAATTCGATTGGGAACGTGCGCTAGTTGTGCGAGCATAGGCATTGTTTCGCGCGCGCGATTGCATAGTATGGAGGCATGGGCAAGGCGATACTCATTGGCATCGTGCTCTACGCGGTAGTCGCCTTTTTGGATGCACCGCCGGAACATTTTCGTGGCAATCTTGGCTATGGAGAATCACATCAAAGGGTCGTTGAGCTGCAACAATTTCTGACTGATCAGGGATTGTACGATGGACCGATAACCGGCAATTATTACGAACAGACTGCCGCTGCAGTACAGGCGTTCCAAACACGCGAAGGCATCGAAGCGACGGGTTACTTCGGAGGACAATCGCGCGCGGCGGCGAATGCGCTCTTTCCGCGCGAGATCACGTGGGGATCCATTGGTATGCTTTTCATTGCGGCGTTCGTCATTATGATTATTGTAAGTGCACGACGCACCGTGCGCACCGGTAGCTATTCAGGCGGATCAAGTTCGAATGGGCGCTCACATTCTGATACTTCTGATACGTCGGGACCAAGCAGCTCATGGGGCGGACATCCTGCACTTAACAAAGGCGCATCCTCGTCTCGTGGCAGGACCGATGATGTCGGGAACACGTGGTTCAAAGATGACGCGGGTAATTCGGCTCGCGAGCGCGTAGATGGTTTCGGGTACCGATCATTCACCGGCAGTTCGGGGAATGAAATGCGGGAACGATCGAGCGATTTTGGCGTGACGACGTTTTCGGACCACGAGGGCAATACCATGCGTGAGACAAAGGATGATGTCGGCAATACGTACTACAAGGATAATCACGGCAATGCGGTGCGGATGACGGAAGACTCCTTTGGCAACAAAACGTATAAGCGGGAGTAAAAAAGGCCGCCCGTCGCTTTTCCCAGACAAGCAGTCGGGTGCCTATGTGTTGCCGCTCAAGAAGTACATCCGACGCGCGGAAGGCATCGACGCGGGGGATATCGTCACATTTCGGCTTGAAATATAACTTTTTTCAGCATGTCGCATTAGAGCATAATTACGATTGGCCAAAAAAAGTGAGGGTAGTACAATTGGGACATGACTAATTCATTAAAACTCGGCATCGGGGCATTACTCATCCTTATCATCGCAGGAGGCACGTACTGGTACACGCAGATGCGGCCCGCCGCACCGGCAGCACAGACGCCGGATACGACGGTACCGGTCACGGCGACGACGACGCAAACCGCGGATACGACAAAGACGGTTCTCGGGAAATCTGCAGGAGGTCGTGATATTACTGCCTACCACTTCGGCGAAGGAGCGAAAGAATTGCTTTTCATCGGCGGCATCCACGGCGGGTATGAGTGGAATACGGTCTTAGTCGCGTACGAGCTTATGGATTATTTGAAAGCGAATCCCTCGCTCGTCGCTACCGGGACGCGCGTCACCGTCATTCCGGTCATGAATCCGGATGGTTTGCAGAAAGTCGTCGGCACAACCGAGCGA
>JBBUCP010000117.1:0-3513 GCA_038057725.1 Patescibacteria group bacterium
ACCGCTGCAGCGCACGGGACGAGGTGTCGATGTCGGCGCACGGGACGGAAAATCCGTCGGCGTGGATGCGCGTCCGCGGGTGAACGGTGTTTTTCTCGACCGTCACTTGGACGCAGTACCCGTTTGGGTCGAAATCGAACGTATATGAATACGGGTATGCCGACCCGGCTTTCGCCACATTGATCCCGAGGTCCCCATCGCATCCGATCGGCGTCAGTTGGGTTTCCGCACCTGGATCAAATGCCATATTGCGCATGTCCCAGAAAAGCGCACATTCCGCGCCGGTGTCGGCCGCGTAAAAGGCGAGCTGCGAATTACGGCCGGTCGACGAGAGGATAAGTTGTTTCTGCGCGATCGAGAAGACGGAAATACCAAGCGCGAGGACCAATGAGGCAATGAGTGCAGCAAGGAGGATGGTGAACCCGCGCTGCGGCTGCGCCGCCGCGCGGCTTTGAAAATTGCCTGCCCCGTAGCCAGCGCGACGCGCTGTGGTACCGGGGAAAAAAAATTGAAAATTGTATTTCATACTCATATTCCTCCGCCGTCCGCGACCCATTTATACAAATTCGCGTGCAAGATGATGGGCGGCAGCTGCCGCGAACCCGCCTCGCGAGTGACGGTAACGGTAATCCGTATCTCGTCGGTTCCCCCGCCGACGTACTCGGCGCTCACGGTCCGCGTGTATGGCGTCGGATTCCATCCATCCTCGTAACCATAGAGCGTCTCGCCCGGATCCGTCTGCAAGGCTGGGCAAGCGCCGCCACAATCCTGGATCGCCTCGTATGCGTCGATAGTGCGCGTGTCGATCGTAAAATCCGAACCAATCGGGATGCCGCACAAGAGGTGCATCGCGCCCCCATCCGGGCAGGTGGCACCGGTATTGAGCGCGAGTCGCAGGATATTGCCGTCGCGTACGGCGCGCACGCTCTCGATCGCCTCTTGCGCAAGGTTGAACATGACGATTTGGTCGCGCGCATAGTAGGCGGAAGCAAGACTCTGCATCGTGAGTGACATGGGAGCGACGATCGCGACCGCGAGGATGGAAACTGCGACGAGGGTCTCGATCAAGGTCATTCCCCGCGCCATAGCGCGGGAATTTTCAATTTGCAATTTGCAATTTGCAAAGGAATTTAAAATGCAATAACGCATTTTTTGAAAATTGAAAATTGAAAATTGAAAATTATTCTTCATAGGTCGAGTGCGCGTTGGACGGCGGTTGCCTGGATATAAAAGGTCGACTTCGTCTTCTCACTCGCCCCAGCCTCACCTTTCACGACGAGGACGACTTTCGGCTGCACGATGTCACGCACTTTCGTCCCCGAGACGTAGAAATCCATCTCGCTGATCGAGACCTCCGGGGCAGTGATTGCGCTCGTTATGCCGTCGCGAATGCGGAATATCTGCCCGTCAGAGAAATAGTACGTCCACCGCTCGGCATCATCGGACGGATCGGATCCATACGGCGCGAACGAAATGCGCTGCAAGCCCAGGTAGCAATCGGCGCCGGTCGCCGGGTTCGGGGCGCTGGAGCCACCGCAATTATAGAGCGACCCCATGCGGATCGCGCGCACCATGCCGTCCAGGGAGACATTGAGGTTGTTGATGACGCTCTCCAGGGCGCGCGCCTTCTTGTTCGCGTCGACAAGGGCGAGGAGCGCACCCACCGCGACGAGCATGACGACAATAAAGAGCGTGACGGATACCATGAGTTCGATCAAAGTGAATCCCTTGGATTCACTTGTACAAGACAGAGTAAAGCCGCACGGCGGCTCCGCCGCAGCGCGGGTTTGAAAATTGCCTGCCCCGTAGCCAGCGCGACGCGCTGTGGTACCGGGGAAAATTGAAAATTGAAAATTAGTTCCCATATCACTGTACCGATATCTGCCCCGACTTCTCGATGACGATCGTCGCGGTGTCACCGCGCGGAGACATGACCACGATCGTCCCCCGGGTTATGGTCGATATGCATGCACCGCCGGAGACGCTTGCCACGCCGTTCTTTCCGATGCATGCGTCAGGCTCGGGGCGCTTGTAGAGGATGTCGATCCGTGAGAGGCCGCAACTTCCCGGCGGTGGCGCACACATGTCGGAAATCTGGTACCCCCCGGCGATCGAAACCGTCGAAATCTCCTCCCCGGGATCCCACATGCCGTTCGTGTTCACGTCCGCAAAGAGCTGGTAACCCGTTCCTCCCGCGAAATGCATGCCGTAGCCGACGTTATATTGCCCCGTGCTATAGCGGCGAACCGCAATGCCGTACGTTTGCGCTTCTCGGATCGAGAGCGCCATGTCATGCGCGAGGTTCTGCAGGACGATGATGTTGCCGAAACGGGAATTATTGGCAAGTACGACGGCAGAAAGGAGGACGAAGATGGCGGTCACGACCATGAGCTCAATGAGAGAAAATCCAGAATCACTGCCTGGAGCGGCAGATCGTAAGCAGTGCTGAACCAAACGACGCATAGTGCAAGGACGAGGAACGGACCAAATGGTACCTCGCTCTTCATTGTATGCCGAGAGGTTCCTATCCCCAAGCGAGTTATCCCGATAAGCGCAACGCCGACGAACGCACCTGAAACGAAGGCAATCATGAGTGCAAGGTACCCTCCCCAAATCCCGAGCAGCCATCCCGCGCCGAGCATGAACTTCGCATCGCCGAGACCCATCCACCTGCCGTGAGAAACGAGCCAAAGAAACGCGAGCGGGGCGGCGACAAGCGGCCCCGATACCGCAAAGAGGGAGAAATCGCCCAAGCCTCCAGACGGGAAGGCTATCGCGCCGTACACGAAGGCAAGCGCGGCAAAGGAATAACTCCACCTATCGGGAATGACTGTCGTTTTCAGGTCGTAGACAGCGATCGCGACGAGGAAGAATGCGATCGCACAACCAAGGATGCGGAACATAATCGGCAAAGAAGAGAGGCCGATGACGAGGAAAAGAACCGCCGTGAGCGTCTCGACCGTCGGATATTGCCACGAAATCCGCGCCCGGCACGTACGGCATCGCGCGAGAAGAAACACAAAGGAGAGAACCGGGAATAACTCGTACCATTCGAGCGTGCGGCCGCACTGCGGACAGGCACTCCTTCCGAGTATCGTGCTTTTTCCTTCCCGATTAATGAGGACATTTGCGAAGCTGCCACATATAAGTCCGAGCCCTCCCCAGAAAACTACTTCAATCAACATCGGAAAAGAATACCACGCGGCCGCCACTTTCGTGGCGGCCGCTTTTTTGCATCTCCTACAAGCTACTGGCTACAAGCTTGTGCTACGGCTTCACGCAGTATGCCGGTGCAGTACAGTCAATACCCGCAACCGTACCGGTCACGCTCCCCTGCGGCACGGCGGAGGCGCCACCTTCGATCACCGCCTTGATGATGAAGCTTGAACATGGTGCCGTGGAACACGCTGCACCGGTGCCATCAACCCCCTGGTACGAGTATATGTACACGCCGGTGTTCGTCGGGTCTTGCGGGATCGACGAGATGAAATTATTCGAGACGAGCGGCGTCAC
>JBBUCP010000118.1:0-1246 GCA_038057725.1 Patescibacteria group bacterium
TGGAGGGCGGCGGCACTCACAGATTTTCACTTTGGAGCTCGCACCCGCCTTCCACAGTTGGTCTTTTTTTGTAAAAAATTCTTTTTATACTTTGATTTGTCATTTTGATTTTTGATTTCTAACTTTTAATTTCTCAAACGCTTTGCGTTTGAGTTATCCACAGTGTGAGCGCAAAAAAAATCTTTTTTGCGCAATGAGTGACATAATTCAGAAAACGCATGCGCATTTAATATTTTATTTCGCGGATGTGGGTCGATTGTTAGTCCCTAGGGAAACTACAATACAAAACTATGGCAAAGAAAAAGAAGGCCTCAAAGAAGAAGGCAAAGAAGTCGAGACGCCGTTAAGCGAGCTTGTTGCGACGTCGCTCGGCTCAAATGCAAGCAAGCTTTCATTTGAATCCTCGCTAGTCGCAATATGTCGGGTGCTTCTCACGAAGCTTCTTCAGAAAAACTCTCCGCTCGGAGAGTTTTTCTTTTGTATCGTTTGAGACTTGGAACATTGAAAATTCATTGTAAATTGTAAATTGAAAATTTTGCTGTACCATGACCCGATGTCATTTCTTCGACGACTTTTTGGCGATGAAAATGCCGCCGCGCTCAAACGCGCGGAGCCTAT
Source organism: Patescibacteria group bacterium (assembly GCA_038057725.1). Taxonomy (GTDB): domain Bacteria; phylum Patescibacteriota; class Minisyncoccia; order Phycocordibacterales; family UBA2100; genus UBA10103. Next base: position 619 of record JBBUCP010000118.1, read on the forward strand.
CGCGATGCAGGTGAATGCGCTCGAAGCGGCGTTTGCCGGCCTCTCTGACGCCGATTTGAACGCCAAAACTGCCGAATTCAAAGGGCGCCTCATAGGCGGGGAAGCGCTCGAGAGCCTGATGCCTGAAGCCTTTGCGGCGGTGCGGGAAGCTTCGCGCCGCACCCTCAAGCAGCGCCATTTCGACGTGCAGCTCGTGGGTGGCGCGGTCTTGCACCAGGGCGGCATTGCGGAAATGCGCACCGGCGAAGGGAAGACACTCGTCGCCACGCTGCCAGCATATTTAAACGCGCTCGAAGGGAAAGGTGTGCATGTCATCACCGTCAACGACTACCTCTCGCGCCGCGACGCAGTATGGATGGGGCAGATTTACTACGCGCTCGGCATGTCGACGGGGATCTTGAACCACGAATCTTCTTTCATATACGATCCGGCTGCGGTGCCAAAGAGCGAAGAAGAAAAAGATGACGAAGAACGCGACGAGCTCGGTAGCTTCAAGGTCGTGCACGAATTTTTGCGCCCATGTTCGCGCGGCGAAGCGTATGCCGCCGACATCACGTACGGGACGAACAACGAGTTCGGCTTCGATTACCTGCGCGACAATTTGGAATACGAACCAGACAAGATCCGC
>JBBUCP010000119.1:0-212 GCA_038057725.1 Patescibacteria group bacterium
GGCTCGAGCGCGCTCACCGGAGAAAACGTAACGAGCGGCGGTAATCTTGCAAACATCACCGTCCTCTTGAAGGATAAAGAAGAACGCGAGCATACGTCGACGGAAGTTGTCCAGGCGGTACGCGAAAAGATCGGGACGATTCCGGGCGCAACGGTGCGCGTTTCCGAACCGAACAACGGCCCGCCGTCCGGCGCACCGGTTCTTATCACCTT
>JBBUCP010000119.1:222-13243 GCA_038057725.1 Patescibacteria group bacterium
GAAAAAGCAACTATCAGCGCTGAACGCATACTCGCGTCGATCGAAGGCGTTTCCGATATCCAATCGAGCGTGAAGGACAACGGCCTTGAATTCACCCTCACGATCGACCGCGGCAAGGCGGCCAGCCTCGGCCTCTCACCCTCGCTTATAGCGCAGACACTCCGCACGGCCGTGCACGGCGCAACCGCAACAAGGATCCGTAACGCGAGCGATGACACCGATGTCGTCGTGAAGCTCGATTTGAATCCCGTCTATGACGATCCATCGGAAACCACCAACGTGAATGCTGACGCGCTGCGAGCCATTTCTATCCAGAGCACCAAAGGCCCGGTCCTTCTCGGATCGGTTCTCGATACGAAACTCGACCGCGCAAAATCGAGCATCAACCACGAAGATCGAAAGCGTATCGAGACGGTCTCGAGCCAGGTCGCCGGGAAGACGGCGGTGGAAGTCACCAATGAATTCGAAGCGCGCAAGGCGGAATTGCAAATGCCGACAGGCGTCTTTATGAAAATCGGTGGCGAAACCGAAGACGTGAACCAGTCATTTGCGGAAATGGGATTCGCGGCGATCGCGGGGCTTGTCCTCATGCTCGCGATCATGGTGATGCAGTTTAATTCGATCCGCCATGCGCTTTACCTCATCCTCATGGTCGTCCTCTCGCTTATCGGCGTCTTTGGCGGCCTCTTTATCTCCGGGCAGACACTCTCATTCTCGTCGGTCGTCGGCATCATCGCGCTTTCGGGTGTCATTATCAACCACGCGATCATCCTCACCGATTCGATCCACCGCATCGCGATGGCGCGCAAAGACCTCCCCGCCCGCGACATCATCATCGAAGCTGCAGTCTCGCGCTTGCGGCCGATCGTCCTCACGACAATCGCAACCGTGATCGGTATGATCCCGCTTGCGGGCGCAACAGCGCTCTGGGGCCCGCTTGCCTTCGCGATCATGTTCGGCCTCGCCTTCTCGATGATCCTGACGCTCGTTATGATTCCGATTCTTACCTACCGCTGGCCGGGAAATTGGTTCACCAGGTAGCGAGACGGGTCGCGAGCGGAGTTACTCTTCTTTCAAAAAATCCCCGTATTTATCACCTCGTCCGACCATGTGGAACACCATGTTGCGGAGCGTCTTCAGACTGAAATAGAGCGCGAAAAGGAACCCGATCGCGAGCGCTTCTCGTTCGACAAAGGCGATCATCGCCCCGGAATAAAACGCGTTGAGAGCGAGAAGTTCGTACACGACCACTCCGACGCCAGACGCGATAGCGTTGGCGAGGAGACTCATTTGCCGTGCCGGGTTCGTGAGCGCACCAAGGACGGCAATGATGAGTGCGCCGCCGATTTCAAACGGTAACGCCATCGGAAACGTGCGCGCGAGAAAGGGACTAAAGACAAGCATGATTGCCGCCGAGGCCATGAAGATCTGTCGGACGTAATCGCCGTAGTAGTGCGAGATTTTAGGACCCGGAGCCAGATCCGGCATGTACGGGCTTTCTTCCCTCACGTTCAGTCCGCCATCGTCATCTCCCATATACTGCAATTATACATTTTTACGCTTTTGCGCAAGGGCAACGAGTGCGTCTGCGGAATCGCCCAGATTTGCGTCATTGATCTTTTCGTGGTGGCACATGATACAGCGATGGCGGATGCGATACGGGCTCCCGGTCGAGCCCTCTACGGAAACGGGCTCCATCATGCCGCCACACGTCGCGGCTCGGTCTCCTGGGTGGATATCCACATGTTTTGACCATAGGCATTTCGGGCAATGATTCGTGTAGCCGTTGCCTTTCACCTGCGCACTGCACTGTTCGCAGGTGAAATCCTCTATCCGCCGTTGGAATTTTGAATCAGGCATCAGAGCGTTATAGAAGACACCGCGGTCGCCTTTTCGCCGGAAGCAGTCTCACACTCAAGCGTGAATTCGATGCGGCCGGACGCGTCGGCCGAGATCATGTGGCGCTTCGTCGCCTCGTTGCCGCGGGCAAACTCCTCGCCGTCGAGCCGCACGACGCACGACGACGGCTGCATGTTCACGCTCGTCCACGAGACGAGAATGTTCGAGCCTTTCTTTGCATTTTGCGGCTGGATGAGGATGGTGCCTGCAGAGCGCGCACCAGCAGTCGTCACAACTCCCGAACCATTGCCGCTGGTTCCTGTTCCGGTCCCACCAGTACCCACGTTTAAAGGAGAGGCTTGCGCACCAGTACCTGCGTAGGCACCTTGCCCTGCGTGTGCCCCCTGCGTCGAATACATACTGGCAATGCCCCCGGGCGGCATGTAGGGTTGTGTACCGAGACCGAACGGACCGTAGTTGGTGCCAATAGGACTTCCTTTCACGATCGCAATATCTCCCGTTCCCACTGGTTGTGACCTGACCTGCGGAGGAGTCACGGGCGCGCCACCGATTTGGTAGAAGGTCGTAGAATAATTGCTGCAATACCGTTGCCTATCGACATACTGCGACGCATTTGTTGGATTCCAGCCACGGAAATCGCCGACAGCAACATCGAACTTTTTACCGACATTGCCGCACGTTTTATACTTGGCGCAACAGCTCCCACTTTCGCCAGGCGCTTTGAACGCACATCCCGTATCGTTAACGTATCCAATCACATCAGTGAGTTCGTATTCTTGCCCCTTTCCATTTCCCTTATCGATTGGACTCGCGTACCGTACTGTTCCCATGTAAAAATAGCGGCCTGCAAATGCCGGATTCGCCGCGAGCGAGACGTATTTGCATCGCCCGAGGCGCACATCATCGAGCGTCATCGGAGCGTTACCATTGCCGCTTGTACACGCTCCCGATGGACGTGGCCGTGCCGTCGCCCAACCTCCTTCAATCTTGTCTCCGGGCCCGGGTGCGTAACAGGTGACAAGCGCGGGCGTCGGTGTGCCTCTCGTTTTCAATTCTTCGCCGGTCTCCGCGAATACGAGCATCGGCAGCGTAAACACGATTGCAGCGAGGACACGGAACATGTGCCTATTGTACGGTGAAAATGTCCGTTTGCGAGACGTTATAAACACTACACGAGGACAACTGCACGTTCGCCAGATACTTCCAATACACCGTTTTGGATCGGAAAGACTTTTGCTTCTGTGTTGGGGATACGCACGGTGATAGTCCCCTTTTTGAGCGTTGAAATGAGCGGTTCGTGATTGGGGAGGATGGTCATTTCGCCTGCGGAGCCCGGGACTGTCGCGGAAACTGCGGGACCGTCGTAGAGGTTTTGACTCACCGAAGAAATTATGAGATGCAAGGTGTTCATAATTTTTAATTTACAATTATCAATTTCCAATGAATTTTCAATGTTCCAATGCTTGAAAATTAATTCATTGAGCCTTGATTGAAAATTGATAATTGAAAATTACGAGGTTACTACCTCGTCTATCCCTCCTTTCATATAAAACGCCTGCTCATCCACATCATCGTGCTTGCCGTCGAGAATTTCGCCGAATGAGCGGACGGTGTCGGCGAGCGAGACATACTTACCCGGCTTGCCGGTGAAGGCTTCGGCGACTGAGAACGCCTGTGAGAGGAATTTCTGGACTTTGCGGGCGCGGTAGACGAGCTTGCGGTCTTCTTCGGAGAGTTCTTCGATACCGAGGATGGCAATGATGTCTTGGAGGTCTTTGTAGCGCTGGAGGACACGTTTCGTCTCGTTGGCGACGCGATAGTGCTCTTCGCCGACGATTTCAGGCGCGAGTGCCGATGAGCCGGATTCCAAGGGATCGATGGACGGATAAATACCGAGCGATGCAAGTTGGCGGGAGAGGACGACGGTTGAATCGAGGTGCGCAAAGGATGTTGCCGGTGCCGGGTCGGTGAGGTCGTCGGCGGGAACGTAAATTGCTTGCACTGATGTGATGGAGCCCGATGTCGTTGAGGTGATCCGCTCTTGGAGCGCGCCCATTTCTTCGGCGAGTGTCGGCTGGTAACCGACGGCAGACGGCACACGGCCAAGGAGCGAGGAAACTTCAGAGCCCGCCTGCACGAAACGGAAGACGTTGTCCATGAAAAAGAGTACGTCCTTACCGCCTTCGTCGCGGAACGCTTCAGCCATCGTGAGCCCCGAGAGCGCGACACGCGCACGGGCGCCCGGAACTTCGTTCATTTGCCCGAAGACAAGCGCAGTTTTTTCAAGAACGCCCGATTCTTTCATTTCGTGGTAGAGGTCGTTGCCTTCGCGAACACGCTCGCCAACGCCGGCGAACACAGAATAACCGCCGTGTTCGGACGCGACGTTGTGGATGAGTTCCTGGATGAGGACGGTCTTCCCGACGCCTGCCCCGCCAAAGAGGCCGACTTTGCCGCCCTTGATAAACGGCGTCATGAGGTCGATCGCCTTGATGCCGGTCTCAAAGACTTCGGCTTTCGTGGACTGTTGCGTGAAGTGTGGTGCTTTTGCGTGAATCGGATTGCGTTTCGGGTTTTTTGGTGCGTCCATGCCGTCGATAGGTTCGCCAACGACGTTGAACATACGGCCGAGAGATGCTTCGCCGACAGGAACGGTAATCGGGGAGCCGGTATCGGTGACATCTACACCGCGTGCGAGTCCCGAAGTATCACCCATCGAGATGCAGCGGGCGCGATTGAGCCCGAGGTGCTGCACAACTTCGAGGACGAGTTTGTTGCCTTTGTGAGTCAACTCGAGCGCATTCTGAATAGCCGGCAATCTCGCTTGCCCGTCGGCAGGATTAGGGTCGAATCGCACGTCCACGACCGGGCCGATGATTTGTGTGATGGTTCCTTTCATATCGGCAGTTTTACTTTTGTCTTTTTTGACAAAATCCGAAACCATTCATCATAGCGACGCATCTGAATAACAATGACGGAGTATTCACGTTTAAGATCTGCAACGGCTTTCGTGAGCGAATCTATCGAACTCATTACTTGCATAAACCGTTCATCAATTTTCTTTTCAAGCCGCTGTTCCAGTGCTTTTAAATCATCGTGGGTGACCATCGCATCAATGACGCGATCGAGCTTATCGTTCAACGTATCAAATTCACTTTTTTTCTTGGCCATATGTCGAGTTTAGCACATTACCGCATCGCTTCAATACCACTAGTAATTTCAGAAACCTCACGCGTAATCGCCGCCTGGCGCGCTTTGTTGTATTTGCGCGTGAGGAGCGTGGCGATTTCTTTTGCCTTGTCCGTGGCGCTTTTCATGGCGACCATGCGGGCGGAATGTTCGGATGCCTTTGATTCGAGCAATTTATGAAATACGGCGATATTTACAAGACGCGGCAAAAGGGCATTGATCACATCTTCCGCATCGGGCTCAATGGTGTATGCGGGAATATCATTTCCGCTTACTTCCGGTATAGCAAATTTGCCTTTTGCCGGGCGGATGCTCGCCACGATATGTTCAAGAATCTTTTCCGAGAGCGGCAGGATCTTGTGGATTGCCGCTTCTTGCTCGAATGTTGATATGAAGTCGGTGTAGGCGATGCGCACTTCGCGCGCGATCCCGCTTTGGTAGAGTGCGATTACCTGATCCGTAATATCGTGGAATTCCTGCTCATCAATCGTCTCGGAAATGTTCAGTTTATGGTGCACGACTTCGTACCCGCGATTTATCGCGAATTCGTAACCACGCTTGCCGAGGCACAGAAACACGACATCACTTTGTTTCAATCCTTCTTCCCGCATAAAGTTCTCAACTTTTTTCAAAACGGCGCTGTTGAGCGACCCTGCAAGCCCTTTGTCGCTCGTGATAACTACTATCGCGACTTTGCCTCCCGCGTGTTCTCTCGTAAGGGGATGGTTCACAAGATTCGTGCTGCCCGCAAGTCCTCGCAGAATGCGAAGTGCCGTCCACGCATACGAACGCGAGGTAAGCGCTCTCTCCTGTGCCTTGCGCATTTTCACCGCCGACACCGCCTCCATCGCCCGCGTGACGGTCGACGTCTTTTTGGTCGAGATTATTTTGAGTTTGATCTGCTTTAGGGCCATGGCTATTGGTTGAACTTTGGGTTGGTTTTGCGCAATTTCCTTAAGGATTCTTGTACATCAGTAATAGCGCGTTTTACATCCTCACGAGGATCGTCCGAATCGGAAAAAAGTCCATGGCGTTGATCCAGTTCCCCTGCAACATTCTTGAGACTATCTTCCAGTACCGCCAGCTTGGTTGTAAGGACAATAATGTCATTTCCTATGTCCTTGTTTGGTTGTCCTTCAAGCATAAAATTAAGAGAAAAGCTCCTTGTGCGCATTACGAAACGCTTCCATCGCTCCGTTCAATTCCTTCTTGCCGTCGTCAGAAATTGCGCCTTCTTCTTTGATTTCCGCAAGCACTTTACTGTGGCTGGCGTTCACGAATTCGAGCCATTGCGCTTCCGCTTGTTTGACTTTCGGAAGTGGGACTTCGATATACAGGCCGTGGACTGCGGCATATAGATCCACGACTTGCTGTTCGATCGGCATGGGAGAGCCATTTTTTTGCTTCAAGACTTCCACCATGCGTTGCCCGCTCGCGATTCGATCCGCCGTCGCTTTATCCAAGTCGGACGCGAACTGCATAAACGCTTCGAGTTCGCGGAACTGGGCGAGTTCGAGCTTCAAGGTTCCTGCGACGCTCTTCATTGCTTTTGTTTGCGCAGCCGAGCCGACACGCGAGACAGATGTACCGACGTCGATTGCCGGGCGGATGCCTTTGTTGAAGAGCGACGTGTCGAGGAAAATTTGACCGTCGGTGATTGAAATTACGTTGGTCGGAATGTAGCCGGAAATATCGCCGTCGAGCGTCTCGATGATCGGAAGTGCGGTCAGCGAGCCGCCACCTTTCGCGTCAGAGAGCCGCGCTGAACGCTCGAGGAGACGCGAGTGCAAATAGAAGACGTCGCCTGGGTATGCTTCGCGGCCCGGCGGACGGCGCAAGAGAAGCGAGAGCTGGCGGTACGCAACGGCTTGCTTTGAGAGGTCGTCGTAAACGACGAGCACGTCTTGTCCGCGATCCATGAAGTACTCTCCGATCGCGACCCCTGCGAATGGTGCAAGGTATTGAAGCGCTGCGGGAGCCGATGCGGATGCGTCAACAATGATCGTGTACGAAAACGCATCGTTGTCTTTGAGTTGCTGCACGATGCGCGCGGTCTTCGAATCTTTCTGGCCGATTGCGACGTACACGCAGACCGGGCGCTTTCCTTCCGGTTCGTATTTCTGGTTGATGATCGTGTCGATCGCGACGGTCGTCTTTCCTGTCGAGCGATCGCCGATGATGAGTTCGCGCTGGCCGCGGCCAATTGGGATCATCGCGTCAATGGATTTGATGCCGGTCTGGAGCGGGACGGAGACCCCCTTACGATCAATGACTCCGTAGGCTTCGCGCTCGACTGGCATCATTGTCGGGTTCTTAAAAGGGCCCTTGCCGTCGACTGGTTCACCGAGGACGTTTACGACGCGGCCGAGGAGTTCTTCGCCGGATGGGACGGATAGGATTTTGCCCGTCGATTTCACGGTCATGCCTTCGGAGACGCGCGCGGAATCGCCAAGGAGGACTGCGCGGACGCCGTCTTCTTCGAGGTTGAGGATAAGGCCGTAGAGCTTGCCTTCTTTCTGCATCGAATCCTTCAGGGATTTCCCGCCATCTTCGACAAATTCGACGACTTCGGCCATGACCGCCTTCTCGAGGCCATCTATCGCAACGACGCCGTCGCCGACTGCTGCGACGCGTCCCACATTCGAGCTCTCGCCTTTTGGCGAGTAATGCTCGATTTCTTTCATTATTTTCTCAACGATTGATAGGTCAGCCATATGGGTAGCTTACAGCGTTTAGCGACTAGCTTCTAGTAGTTGCAGTATAAATTGATAACAGTGCGGATTTCCAGCTTTCGTCGGTCATCTGCCCTTTGTCGAAGAGCTGCCAGCCGCCGATGAGTGATTCGTCTACTTTCAGTTCCGAATCTTTTGCGCCGCTTTCCTTCCGCGCTTTTGCCTCGTCCCCTTTGCGCGCAACGATGAGCACCGAACGGTTCTTCAGTGCTTCTCGTTGCGCAAGGCGTTCCAATGCGCGGCCGATGGCGGGCATCAGGTTGACGCGGCCACGCTCTGCTAGCGCCGTGTGGATTTTCGTAACTGCCTCTTTCGGCTTTTCGCCTTTCTGGATGAGATCCCACAGTGCCTGTGCGTATGCTTTTTCCATATTTATGAATGCTTCTTTTCGAGAATCTTCTCTGCAGCGAGCATAGCTGCACGCGCGATTTCTTTTTCGCCTGCCGCAAGCGCCTGTCGCTTGGCTTCTTCCGCACGGGCCTGAGCATCAGCAAGCAGTTGGTCTGCGCGTTCCTGGGAGCGCTTCATGATTTCAGACGCCTGTTCGTCGGCACGGTTGCGGGCGGACGCGACGAGTCCTTCCGCGTCCTTCGATGCCGATGCGACGATTCCCTTTCCTTCCGTATCCGCATCAGCAAGTTTGCGATCAGCCGCTTCGGCTTTCTGCACACCTTCTGCGATCTTTCCGCGTCGTTCGTCGATCATCTTCAAGACCGGTGTGTAGAGGAATTTCCACAGCACGAAAAGCAGGATCGCGAAATTAAGCGCCTGTATTAAGAGGAGCTTTACGTCCAAACCGAATGCTGCGAATAATTCTGACATAGGTTGTTTTACCTCGTTTACGTTATTTTGGATGCAGGGCTAGGCGAACGAAGGAGGCGAGCGAGCCGTACATTAAGTACGGTGAGCGCTGTCGACTGATGTTCAACGACGCACTGCGCCAAAATTACGTAAACTTGATAATAAAGCCAATAACCAAGGCGAAGATTGCCAGTGCGTCTGTGACGGCTATACCAATAAACATCGTCGAGGTAATCTGCCCAGCCGCGTCCGGATTTCGGCCAATCGCTTCGAGTGCCTTACCCACGAGAATCCCAAGGCCGATGCCCGGGCCAATGACGCCGAGACCCACCACAAGTGCCATACCCAATGTCTTTGCTACTTCTAGTTCCATAACAATATGAATACTAATAATTTATAATCAATGCCGGTACTGTACCACGGAAAAACCTCGGTTTCTAGCCCTTATGGGCTTCGGCACCATGCGGCTCCTCGATGGCAAGTTTGATAAAAAAGAGCGTAAGGAGGGCAAAAACAGCGGCTTGGAGGAAGCCGATGAAGACTTCAAACAGGGACAAGATGCCGGGCGCACCGTAGGGAGCGAAATAGGTCGCAACCGCGATGATGACGGAGCCCGCGAGGATGTTGCCGAAGAGTCGGAACGAAAGCGAGACGAGGCGGACGAATTCGCCGATGAGTTCGATAAGGCCGATCATGGCGCCGATCGGGTTCTTAAACGGATTCACGAGGAATTTGGACCCGTATTTCCAGATGCCGATCGTCGCAATACCCGTAAATTCGATCGCAAAGAATGAAATAAATGCGAGGACGAGCGGCGTCGTAAGGTCGGTATTCACTCCTCGGAAAAGCGGTTCACCATGGTACGTGATGCTCTCAACCCCCGGCAAGAATTCAAACCAATTGAGGCAGAGAACAAAAATGAAAATCGTCGTGAGGAGCGGGAAGAATTTGTTTGCCATGCGCTTCGAGCCGAGCGTCTCTGTGACATAGTCGTAGACGAATTCAAAGAGCATTTCAAGGAGCGTCTGGAAACGGCTTGGAATAAGGGAGATTCGCTTACTGAAAACCACAGCGAGGATGACAAGAACGCTGACAATCAGCCATGTGGTGACAAGGGTATTCGTGAGCGGAATACCAAAAAATTCACCGAGCCTTTGTGCGGCGAGTGCGTCATGAATACCTGATTCGCGGGCTGCCTCTTCATGCATTGCGGCTACTATAGCCCGTTTCTAAGCCAAAATCCACCAGTTTATACAAACGAGTTTATTCCTGAGACCATGGTACCAAAAATAATCTCTAGAGCCATTTTCGGATAAGACGAGCAGTTTGCTCTTCCACATCTTTTAAACTATGGCCAACGCCGGAGATTATATGTGTAGCAAAGCGACTTGATTTCGAATGCTTTGTGAACCACTCGGCTATTTTCTCCGCGGGACGATCGGCGTATTCGTCTTCGCCTGCAAAGAATGCAATCATTGGAATTTTCACGGACTGGTAGATTTTCGGCTTCTTGTCAGGTTGCGAATACATGAAAATTTCTTCCACGCTATCGGGCGTGTAGAGGGAAAGGAAGCGTTGTGCGTCGAGATATTGCCACCACGCAGAAAGCGGCAACAATTCTTTCGATTTGCCTGCTTTCACCATTCTTTTCGCAAGAGCCGCCGCGCTCCGCAATTTCGGCTTCTTCCTTTCACTTGCGTAATCGCTCAGTGCGCCGAGTAGGATAAGGCCTTTGATTTTCTTTCCGCCCGTTTTGCTTGTGTAGTACGCGATTTTTTGGGCACCCGTTGAATGCCCCGCAAGGTAGACGTCTTTAATTCCCTCTTGTCTGACGCGACGGATCGCACCTTCGATATCGTCAAGACAATCTATAAAAACCTCGTGGGCGGCGCCGCCAAGCGAGTATTTTGTTTCCGCGCCGACTCGCTGCTTGAGATTTGAAATGATGTCGTGTCCCCGATTGTTAAAAGTGATGACTGCCGTATCGTCATCTGCAAGCGCATCAACAATTCCGCTGCCCGAGAATGCCGAGCCGGTAAGCCCGTGCACGAGGATGATTGCCCTTTTCGGCTTTTCCGAGCCAAACCACAGGCCGTTGAGCACAAAATTCTTCGGTGTCGTTATTTCGATGACGTGTGCGGGTCTCATGGATTTCCTACTCACTATACCCTATTCGCTAAACCCTACCCTACGTCCCATGCTGCCAGCCGGAGAGGTAGGCTTTTTGTTCCTTCGTGAGTATGTCCATTTTCACCTGCATGGCAGCGAGTTTGAGATTGGCGACATCGTTTTCGATTTCCATGGGGACGTCGTAGACCGCGGGAGCTTGTTTCTTTTTCGCGATCCACTCGCAGGCGAGCGCTTGCGTTGCGAAGCTCATGTCCATGACTGACGCCGGGTGGCCTTCCGCGGCCGCAAGATTGACGAGACGACCTTCGGCGAGGACGAAGATTTTCTTGTTGCCGATATGGTACGCATCGACATTCGGACGTACTGCCGTGTCGATTTTCTTTGCCATTTTTGTGAGATCTTTGAGATTGATCTCCACGTCAAAGTGTCCGGAATTGCAGACGACCGCGCCGTCTTTCATCGATTGGAAATGCTTCTTGACGATCACGTCACGGTTCCCTGTCACCGTGCAGAAAAGGTCGCCAACTTTTGCGGCTTCGTCCATGGGCATCACGCGGAAGCCGTCCATGACGGCTTCGAGCGCTTTTACGGGATCAATTTCCGTGACCACCACATTCGCGCCCATGCCATCTGCGCGCATCGCAAAGCCCTTGCCGCACCAACCATAGCCCGCGACAACGACGGTCTTCCCTGCGATCAGCATATCGGTCGCACGGATGATGCCATCGAGTGTCGACTGGCCGGTGCCGTATCTATTGTCGAACATGTTTTTCGTCTTCGCGTCATTCACGGCAACGACGGGAAATTTCAATGCACCATCTTTCGCCATAGCGCGCAGGCGAATGACGCCTGTCGTGGTTTCTTCCGTCCCTCCGAAAATCTGCGGGATGAGGTCCTTGTGCTCCTTGTGAATGGTTGTTACGAGATCCGCGCCGTCGTCCATCGTGAGATGAGGCTTGCGTGCAATCAATTCCTTGATGTGTTTGAAAAAAGTCTTCGTGTCTTCGCCTTTGATGGCAAAGGTCGGGATGCCATATTCGTGCGTAAGTGCGGCCGCAACATCATCTTGCGTCGAGAGCGGATTCGATGCGCTTAAGTAAACATGGGCGCCACCGGCCTTCAGCGTACGCACCAGATTCGCCGTCTCGGCCGTCACATGGAGGCACGCGGCAAGAACTTTTCCTTTCAGCGGCTTCTCTTTTGCGAACCGCGCACGAATAGAGGCAAGTACCGGCATGTCCCGATCTGCCCATTCAATCCTCTTCACCCCTTTCGCGGCTAATGACTTGTCTTTGATGTCGTTGTGCATCGGCCTGTTATAACACGGGCAATAACCAAACACCAAGAAACAAGGTACAAACAAATTTAAAATATCTTGGTTATTCGCTGAAAATCATATTTTCAGCGCTTCTCCGTAGGAGACCTCGTACCGCTTGCGTAATTCTTCCATCGTAAACGTGTGGCCTTGCGTTCCGACATTCTCGACGACATACGTCGCGCAGGCGCTCCCAAGCTGCGCGCAGGCGGCAGGCTTCATGCCGGCGATGGATCCCTTGATATAACCGGCGCGATAGCCGTCTCCGGCACCGGTCGGGTCTTTTACCGCTTGTGCCGGTATCGCGCTCACACGTACTTCGCCGTCTTTCGTGATGACGCGCGAGCCAGCTTCGCCCAGCGTAATGACGAGCACATTCGCTACTTTCAAAATATCCTCGGCTTTCCAACCTGTCTTGAATTCGATAAGCGTGAATTCGTAGTCGTTGGCAAAAACCGCTTCCGCGCCCGTGATGCCGTTTTTGAGGTCGTCGCCCGAGAGCGCGGGAATTGATTGGCCGGGATCAAACATAAATTTCACGCCTGCCTGCCGAAATTTTTCAGGAAATGACTGCACGTCCGCGATGCAGCCGGCGGAAATGATCGCGAGCACGCCTTTTTTCATCGGGATTTCGCTGGCGTACGCTTCTTTCCCCGCACCTGGATGGAACGCTGCGATCTGGTTGTCGCCTTTGTCGGTGAGAATGTAGGCAAAGGCAGTTTCGAGGTTCGGCTCGATGCGGATGAGGCTGGTGTCGATGCCCATACCGTCGAGGTGCGTCTTGTACCGCTCAAAATCATCCCCCACAGACGCTACGATCGACGGTTTTTCGCCCAAAAGCGCCAGCGTATACGCGATGTTCCCGGCCGTCCCGCCGAAATTTTCCGAATGCCCTTCAATATTAAACGAGACGTTGATGTTGTGCAGCTTGTCCGGCATGAAATGGTCGCGGAAGTAGCCGGGAAAATCCATGATGTGGTCGTAAGCGATGGTG
>JBBUCP010000120.1:0-363 GCA_038057725.1 Patescibacteria group bacterium
TCCTCTCGCAATGCGATGACCTCCTGCACATCCCGATGTTCGGCAAAAAAGAATCGCTCAATGTCGCGACAACGGCGGGAATTATTTTGTTTTCCGCGATTCGTTAGTACACGAACACGCTCACCGTCCGGCCTTCCGCATCAAGAAGCCGGATCGCGTCGTGCGAATTGCGCCACAGTTCTCCCGAGGCACCCAAATACATGCGCCACGTATTCGTATTGAACCCGCTGCGGAACGAATTAGCGCTTACACACCCATTGTAGGAAAGTTTTTCGGTGAGGAAGGCGCGGCATGCGCTGGAGACACTTGCAAGGTTTTGCGGAAAGCGGCATTCGGGCACGTTCGCGATTCTCTCGAAGCACG
>JBBUCP010000120.1:373-2715 GCA_038057725.1 Patescibacteria group bacterium
GACGAGGTTTGATTCGGTAAGGGGAAGTACGGCGGAGGGGGACGGGCATTCTTCAAAGAGACGGGGGCTGAAGCGCTGGAATTGGCCGAGGTACCCGGTGCACATGTTTTCGCGGAACGAGACGCCGACGGGCGATGGCGCGGAGGATACGAGCGCGAGGCCGCCGGGAGCAAGCGAGGTTGGTCCCAAGACATTCGCGGAATTCGCGATAAAGGGCGACGCAGCGGGCGGAACCATGATGTGCACGCCCGAAAGCGCGCTCTCGAGCGTCCAGCCGGAAATGTCGATCGCTTCCGGGTTCGAGTAGTTCGCGGCGATCTGCAGGTATTCTTCGCCCGCGGTGTTTGCGCGGACGCCCGCGACATCCTGCACGATCGAGATTTTGCCGATGTAGGGCGAGGGGTTCCCGAACGAGCGCGTCGTCTGGACTTCCGCGCTCAAGCGGTCGTACTCGGCTTCAAATTCAACGAGCCGCGCCTCTGTCTTTCCTGTCTCGCTTCCGTCCGAGAGGTCGAGGGCGTCGGTGATATCGAGGGTGGGGAAAATCTGTGCGGGTTGCCACGGAAGCTGGAACGCGACCTCCCCTTCCTCGAGCGTTGCGCGATCGGCGAGCGCCTGCGTGTTTTCAAATACTTTACGCGGCCCGCCGCTTAAGACCCATATGACTGCAAGCGCAACGAGCGTAAAGGCAATGAGGGCAACGATGATGTATTTGACCATGCGGCAAATTGTACACCGATATCAGCGGATGTCCTGGAGCTTGCGCAATTCTTCGCGCGCGACATCCGCATCGCTCCAGGGGATGCTCTTTCCGCGCGCCAGCTGGATCGTGGGGTCGGTGCCTTTTCCGGTGATGAGGACGACGTCGCCTGCCTGGGCGCTTTCGATCGCGCGCCGGATCGCCGCGCGCCTGTCCATAATGATTTCCGGCTTTTTTTTCGTGATACCGCTGGCGATCGAATCAACAATCGAGCGCGCTTCTTCGTCGTACGGGTCTTCGTCGGTGAGGATGATTGAATCGCAAAACTCGTCGGCGACGCCGCCCATGACCCTCCGCTTCCACAAATCGCGGCCGCCGCCAGTCGACCCGAGGACGCAGATTTTCCGACGATCGCCGTACGCGCTGTAGAGCGCGCGCAGCGAATCCGGCGTGTGGGCATAGTCCACGATGACCGGGAACGTCTGGCCTGCAGTGATTTCTTCCGCGCGGCCGGGGATTTTTGTGACACTTGCAATGCCGCGGGCGATCGCTTCCAGCGGAAAGCCCAAGGCGCGCATCACCGTCGCCGCGGCGAGCGCATTTTTGAGCGAGAATTCTCCCGGCAGCTTTACTTCGATCTCGCGCCCGTCAAAAGTAAAATGCCCGCCGTGCTCTCCCGCGGCATAGGGCTTTGCGCCCGAGAGCGAAAAGGGGAGCGCGTGTTCGACGGGAAGCGAGAGGAAACGGCCGCTCTCGGGATCGTCGGCGTTTGCGATCATGAAGCGTGGGCGCTTTTTCGAGCGCGCGAGCTGCTTCCCGAGCTCGAACTTTGCGTCGGAATACGCCTGCAAGGAGCCGTGCGATTCGATGTGTTCCGGCGCGAGGTTGATGAACGCCAAAGCGTTGAGGTGCACGAAGCGGTGGCGGTGCTGCCGCGCACCCTCGCTCGTCATCTCGACGAAGGCGATGCTACAGCCAGCATCGGCCGCTTTCGCGAGGAAGCTCTGGAGGAAGAAGCGCCCCGGTGTGCTCTGGCGTTTCGTGTTCGGCTTTGAATGTTCGCCCACCTTGAAGCGGATCGTGCTCGAGAGCGCAGTCTTTTTGCCTGCCGCTTCCGCGATCGCGTTTAAAAATTCTATCGTCGAGGATTTTCCTTTCGTGCCGGTCACCGCGACGACGGTGATGCGGCGCGAAGGAAGGCGGTAGAGGAGCGCGGCGAGGAGGGCGAGCGCGAAATGGTATGTGCTCACCATAAAGCCGGGGACGATTGCTTTGATGGCCGTTTTCATGATCGTTTTCCACCCAGGATTTTCAACGCTTCGCGCAAGCGGTCGTTTGAGCCGGTGATGTCGTTCGGTACTTTCCGCAAAGAATCGCGCGCTTCCTGCGGAGAATACCCCAGGGAGCGCATCGCTTCGAGCGCCTCCTCGTCGCCTTTCAGTGCCCCGGATGTTCCTTCGCCACCGCGCCCGACCTTGTCTTTCAATTCGAGGATGATTTTTTCGGCGGTCTTCTTGCCGATACCGGAGACATTGGTGAGGTAGCCGGCGTTTCCTTGGCTGATCGCGCTTCGGAGCGTCTCGGTCGTCGCGATGTCGAGGATACTGATCGCGCTTTTGGGGCCGATCCCGGAAACCGTGAT
>JBBUCP010000120.1:2725-3365 GCA_038057725.1 Patescibacteria group bacterium
GAGGAGGAGGTCGAAAAAGTAGAGTTCTTCCTCGTCCATAAAGCCGTACAAATCGAGCGCGGTTTCTCGCACGGCAAGGTGCGTCCAGAGCGATGCGCGGGCTCCGACTGAAAGCTTGGCGAGGGTGTCGCGCGTTGCCGCGACCTTGTAGCCGACGCCGGAACAGGAAATGATTGCAAAACCTGCCTTCACGATGCGTACGTCGCCTTCAATGTACCCGATCATGCCCCTATGATACAGCCTTGCTAAGAGTCGCGCGACACGGTACTATCCCGCAATGGCAAATACGTCATCCGCCAAGAAAGCAAACCGTGCCGAAAAGCGCCGTCGCGTCTTCAACCTGCGCCGCGCGAAAACGATGCGCGACTCGGTAAAGGGCGTCTATAAGAGCGGCGATGCCTCGAAGCTTCCAGAAACCTACCAAGCAATTGATAAGGCGCTGAAGCGCGGCGTCATCAAGAAAAACACCGCCGCCCGCATGAAATCGCGTGTGGCAAAGCGTGTCGCGGCGAAGTAATTCGGCTTTACGGAAAGCCATCTGTCCAGTATTGTTGCGTAGACCTCCCGTCGTTCAATGGATAGGACGTGCCCTTGCGGTGGGTAAAATGTGGGTTCGATTCCTGCCGGGAGGATTTGCATA
>JBBUCP010000121.1:0-2761 GCA_038057725.1 Patescibacteria group bacterium
TAAGATACCCGCTTGTTGCCGAAACCGGCATCACCGCGGCGTTGCAGCCTTTACCAGAGCCTAAAGTCCGAACTTGGACAGCCCCGAAGCGTAGACGGTGAAGTGGAGGTGCGGACCTGTCGCGTAGCCTGTCGAGCCGGAATACCCTATTGCCTGCCCCGTCGTTACGTTTTGCCCTTCATACACGTTGATCTGCGAGAGGTGCGCGTAGAGGGTCGAGAGGCCGTTGGCGTGCTTCAAAAGGACCCATTTGCCGTAGGAATAGCAGCCGTATATGGCATCGGTGTTACCGGTCGCGGTTACGGTGCCTGAAAGTGCCGCTTTTACCGGCGTGCCAATGGATGCTGCGAAATCCATGCCGTTGTGCGTTCCGGAGGAGTACAGGCGACCAGAATCGGCAGTGCGGCCGAATTGCTGCGTGATGCGGATGTTGTCGAGCGGCCAACGCAGAATTCCCTTTCCTGCGGGCGGCAACTTCGACGGGTCGAGCGTGAACTTCAATTTTGATTCGAGCTCATTGAGTGATTGTTCGAACGCCGTTTTTGACGCCTGCTTCGCTTTGAGAAGCGCCTGATACGACGACTCCTGCGATTTCGTAACGGAGAGGAGCTCCTGCTGCTCTTTCTTTTGGACGGCAAGCGATTGTTCTTCCGATTTCAAATCTGTGCGCTGCGAGAGGAGCTGCGATCGCTTCTTTTCCTCCGCATCACGGTCTTCCGTAAGGTCTTCCTTGGCTTCTTCAAGCGCGACGACGTGTCCCTGCATCGTGTCTTGGATGTTCCTGGTCACTTCGGTGTCGTCCCACAATTCTGATACGGATTGGTGTGCGAGCACCATTTCGACAAGGCTTGCGCGGTCGTTCTCGTGGAGGCTGCGGATGGTTTCCGCGATTGCCGCAGAATCGAGCGAAATGGATTCTTCCTTATTCACAATGTGGCCGGAGATCTCCTTGATTTCAAGTTCGGTCGTCGCGATCTGGTTCTGGATGGCTTTTATCTTTGCCTGCGTCTTTTTGACGGAAAGGTCGAGCGAGTTGACTGCTGTCTGGAGCGTCTGTTTTTTCGTGCCGACGATCTGAAGATCCTTTTCAAATTGCGCGATTTCTTTATTTAACGCGCCGAGCTGCGCCTGGCGCTGTGATATCTGGCTACGGATCTCTTCAGCAGTCTGTGCGGATATAAGAAACGGAAGCGCGCACACAAGCGCTCCTGCCATAGAAATTTTCCAAGCCATTCTCCCAGTAATTCTCATAGGGTTACAGAAGTTTTTGCGCAGCACGGAGGCGTACCAAGGTCTCCTCTTTTCCAATGATGCCAGCAATCTGGAAGGGATCGGGGGACTTGTCGCGGCCGGAAAGGGAGTACCGAAGCGGCCACAAGACCGCCCCCCTTCCCTTTTCAGTCGCATAGTCCCAGATCGCGCCTTTCACCGTCTCCGCATCGAAGGTATCGAGTTTTGATAGTGCCTGCTCTGCAAACATAAGGTGCGCTTTCGTGTCTTCCTTCGTGATTTTCTTTTCCGGAATTTTCGCTGCGTCCAGTGATGGCGAGGAAAAAAAGAAATCGAATTCTCCCTCTTTCAGCAGCATCCGAAGATCTTCCATCACGCTCACCCGCTCGCGTATGATCGGCACAAGAGCGGCCGCCTTCCCATCGTCCCATGCTGCACCACGCTCTCCAAGCTCGGTCTTCATAATCGAAAGTGCATCTTTCGCAAAATCCCCTTCCGGCTGCATCAAAAGATACTGACGATTGAACCAGCGTAACTTTTCTTCGTTAAAGACCGCGCCTGCCCTGTGGATTCCTTCGAGCGAGAACGTGGCTATCAATTCTTGCATCGAATAGAGCTCTCGGTCGCCTGCGCCTTCGCTCCAGCCGAGAAGCGCGATAAAATTGACCATCGCCTCCGGTAGGTACCCTTTTGCCTTGAAATCTTTGAGCGCGGTCTGGTGCTTGCGTTTGGACATTTTCGTTCTATCCGGGGCGAGAATGAGCGGTAGGTGCGCATAGATAGGGCGGGAATAACCGAGAGCTTCCTGAATAAGGATCTGGCGCGGTGTATTTGAAATATGATCTTCACCGCGGATAATGTGTGTAATGTTTGCGTCGCCGTCGTCGACGACAACCGCAAAATGATACAAAGGATCGTCAATCGAGCGCGCAATCACGAAATCTTTGAGTTCTGTCGTATCAAAGGTAATATCACCGCGGATAACGTCATTGAACGTGATGGAACGCCCGGGGTTGCGCAGACGGACGACTTCCACTTCCCTGCCGCTGTCGTCTTTTGCGGTTTCCTTGGAGACATACGCTTTATCCTCCGCTATTAATTTTCGCAGCAACTCCTTGTGGCGCTCGAGATGTTCCGACTGGACGTACTTTTCATCGAATGAAATCCCGAGCCAGTCGAATGAGTCGTAAATATCCTGGAGGAATTCTGGCGCATTACGTTTCTTATCCGTATCTTCGACGCGAAGAATAATAGCGCCGCCCTGTTTCTTTGCATACAGATAATTGTAAAGCGCGGTGCGCGCAAGCCCGAAGTGGAAAAAACCGGTCGGTGACGGTGCAATGCGGACTCGGACACTCATACGACATTTCTAAGCGCTCCCAATTTTAAATTTAAAATTTTGAACTTAAAATTCATACTACTTCGGCTCATGCTCGAGCGCGGTTTCCAGGATAATTTCTGCGATTTTCTTGCCGGCTTCTGGCCGCGAGAATGCTTTTGCGGCACCCGACATCGTCTCGCGGAGCGCAGG
>JBBUCP010000121.1:2771-4003 GCA_038057725.1 Patescibacteria group bacterium
CCGTATTTCGGCTACGAGGATGTGCGGCGAGAGGTTGTGCTGTTCGATAACGACCGCCCCGCCTGCGCGGGCATACGTAAAGGCGTTTTCCGTCTGGTCGTGCGACACGTCGAGCGGGATAGGGACGATAATGGCGGGAATCCCCCACGAAGAAATTTCGAAAATCGTACCGCTTCCTGCGCGCGCGAGGATGAGGGAGGTGACGCCGGCCGTCATTTTTAGAGCGAGCGCGTTAAGGAGCCCGAAGACGCGGTAGCGGCTCTCGTAGTAGCGCGAATCGCGCAGCGCTACCGAAGCGATTCCCCGCACTTCCTTCTCATTTGCGACGCCGGTCTGGTGGACCACGTTGAATTCTTCAAGCAAGACCGGAAGCGCGTCGAGCACGGCTTCATTGATGGTGCGCGCCCCCTGCGAACCGCCCATCACGAAAATCGTGGGGACGCTTTGGTCTAGTTTGAGGAATTCGTGACCGCCTTCGCGTGCGGGGTTTTCGATTTCGCTGCGGATCGGGTGGCCTGTGCGTGCGATCCTGTCTTTTACTTTTGCGGGAAAACCGCGCGCCGCGTCCGGATGCGCGACGGCGATCCAGCGCGCGAATTTTGCCGACCACAGTGATACTTTTCCTGGCTTTGCGTCAGCGTCGTAAATGACGACGGGGATTTTGAGGAGGCGCGCGACGAAGAGCGTCGGAAATGCTGAATAGCTGCCCGTCGAAAAGACGACGTCAGGATAGACGGAGAAGAGTTTCGGAAACGTACGGATGATGGCAAAGCCGAGACTGAAAAAACCGCTTTTCTTTGCGCGGCCATCTTTGCGGATCGTCGAGCCGCCGGTGCGCACGAATTCGATATCGTGTTCCGGAAGGAGTGCCAGGTCAAAAGGTTCCGGGCCAAAGAAAAAATATTGCGGCTCGAGGAGGCGCTTTTCGTTGCAGATTTCCTCAATCCCCTCAACAACTGCAATAAGCGGATAAAAATGCCCGCCCGTAGCCCCGCCCGTGAGTGCGATCTTCATGGGGGTATTTTACTGGAAAGCGTCGAGAAAGCTATGTGCTTTTGCACATGGCTTGAATCGGCGCTCTTTCAAATGAGTACGGCCGGTGGGCCGTTCCTATTCCAGCAAGAAAACCACGGTCCTGCGTACTCGCAGGTTTTCTTACACTATTTTTGGTTCTATATCCGCTCGCGCCAGTGCGGCGCATGCTTCTCCGCCGTCGCTGTCTGGGCGTGCTC
>JBBUCP010000122.1:0-1559 GCA_038057725.1 Patescibacteria group bacterium
CGGCCTGAACCCGTACCTGCTTTGAAATATGCCGAGACCGGCGACAAACAGGAAGAAGGCGGCTTTCCGATCATCGCGGCGTCCCTCTCCGTCTATACTCCCCCTCCGCTTTCCATCCTCTCGAAAAATAAAGGCAAGCCAGAAGTCGGCGACGTGAAGGCAAACGCGAACATCATCAAGCGCACGCTCCAGAATTTCAACATCCAGGTCGAAATGGACGAGGTATCAATTGGCCCCACCGTCACTAGATACGCGATGAAGCCGGCGGAGGGCGTGCGGCTCTCGAAGATCGTGGCTCTGCAGTCGAACCTCGAGCTCGCGCTCGCCGCCTCGCCGGTGCGCATTGAAGCGCCGATCCCCGGCAAAGCCTTGGTCGGCATCGAAGTCCCGAACATTTCGCGCACGACGCTCGGCCTCGCACCTCTTTTCTCGGACTCCGGGTTCACGCAATCGGAAAAACCCCTCCTCGTCGCGCTCGGCCGCTCGATAACCGGCCAAGCGCATTTCGCTGACCTGGCGCGCATGCCGCACCTCTTGGTGGCTGGGACTACGGGCGCTGGGAAGTCGGTCGGCATAAATGATTTCATAGTCTCCCTCCTCTATCGCGTCGGACCCGAGCGGCTCCGCTTCATCATGGTCGACCCGAAACGCGTCGAACTCACGCTCTATAATTCCATCCCTCACCTCTTAACCCCCGTCATCACCGACGCGAAAAAAGCGATCCTTGCCTTGAAATGGCTCGCGAAAGAAATGGATCGCCGGTACAACGTCTTGGAAACCGAAAAAGTCCGCGATATCAGCTCGTACCATGATAACGTCGTCGCGCCTGCGCTCGAAAAAGGTGTGCCCGACGGGGCAGAGATGCCGGAAGCGATGCCCTACATCGTCCTTATTATCGACGAATTGGCCGACATCATGCAGACGTACCCGCGCGAGCTGGAAGCCGGCATCGTCCGCCTCGCGCAGATGTCGCGCGCGGTCGGTATTCACCTCATCCTCTCCACGCAGCGCCCGTCGGTCAAAGTCATTACCGGCCTCATCAAGGCAAACATGCCGTCGCGCGTCGCGTTCCAGGTCTCGTCGCAGATCGATTCGCGTACGATCCTCGATATGGGCGGCGCGGAAGAGCTTCTTGGCGCAGGCGACATGCTCTTTCTTTCGAATGAGATGTCGAAGCCTCGCCGTATCCAGGCGCCCTATATTTCCGAAAGCGAAGTGAAAAAAGTAGTCGCCTTTGTCGCTCGGAATAACGATGCGCCGCTTAGTGGCGTTGACTTCTCGGAAGATGGGCAGAAAAACGTACCGAACTCGATCTTCTCGGCGATGGAAGAAGATGTGGACGACGACAAGTACCAGGAAGCGAAGGCTGCGGTTGTGGAAGCAGGCAAGGCGTCGACCTCGTACCTGCAGCGCAAGCTCGGCATCGGGTATTCGCGCGCCGCGCGCCTTATCGACATTCTTGAGGAAAAAGGCGTCATCGGCCCGGGGGATGGCGCGAGGCCGCGGGAAGTCATTGGTGCGGGGAATGCCGACGAGTTGGTGCAAGCAGCGGAAGCCGC
>JBBUCP010000123.1:0-4206 GCA_038057725.1 Patescibacteria group bacterium
TCACCGAAGTGACGACGACTACACAGATACAGGCAAACCACATCTACATCATGCCTTCCGGGAATGACATGATTATCAAAAATGGAAACAACAACACGCTGTATCTGGTGCGGCGCCGAAATCACGTGCATCTTCACAAACCAATCGACAAATTTTTCCGCTCCTTGGCTACCGCAAAAAAGCACTTGGCGGTGGGCGTTGTCCTCTCGGGTACAGGCTCCGATGGCACCGAAGGACTACGGGCAATCCAGGAGTGGGGCGGCGCGACGTTCGTACAAGACGCATCCGCAGAACATGAAGGCATGCCCGAAAGTGCTCTCGCGGCCAAAGTTGTCGACTTTGTCCTACCGCCGGCGAAAATTGCGGACCGTATAAATCAGATGGCCACACGTGCTTCTGACAATGATTCAATGCTCACGAGTATTCTCGCGCTTTTAAAGAAAAAAACCTCCATTGATTTTAGCTAGTATAAATCTACAACCGTACAGAGACGCATACAAAGGCGTATGCTGTTCAGCGGCATCACAACGCTCGAGGCATACCACACCCTCCTAACAAAAAATCCCGTCGAGCTGGATACTCTCGGTAAAGATATGCTCATTCATGTGACCAGCTTTTTTAGAGATGATGAACAATTGCATGCTCTGAAGAAAATGCTGTTCCCCGCACTCTTGAAAAATCGTAAAAAAGGGTCAAAAAAACCGATCAAGGTATGGGTTCCGGGCTGCGCAACAGGCGAAGAAGTATATTCGCTTGCCATGCTTCTTCACGAATTCTTAGACGCGAAAAGAATACCCTTTCGCATTCTCGGGTCGGACATAAGCAGAGATGCGATTCTGAGAGCTCGCGAGGGAGCCTACGAGAGGAATATAGAGGAGCACATTTCGAAGAAGCGGCTCAAGCGCTTTTTCACGACATCAAAAAATGGGTACCAGGTAAAAAAACTGCTGAAGGCCACGTGTACATTTCTCTTGCATAACGTAACGGATGCTCCACCGATCGCGCAGGTAGATCTTATCAGCTGTAGGAATGTACTGATTTATTTGGGACCCGCACTGCAGCAAAAGGCGCTTTCCAAGCTTAGTGCCGCATTGGTACCGCGTGGATTTCTCATGCTCGGAAAATCGGAAGGTATTGGCAACTCACGACTATTTCAGGCGCTCGCGAGCCAATACAAGCTCTATACGAACGTCGCTCTCCTTAGCGCGACCATGAAACCTCACGTCGCATTTCAGAAGCGCAACTCATCAGATCGTTCAACGATTGCACGCGACAAAAGGAGTACGCCGAGAACTCCACCGAACCGTGCCCTTCCGAATGACCGCCAAAAGAGAATTAGTAAATTACGAGAAGCGCTATTGCTCACGCATGAGTATTCTGACACCGTTATCGGTGAATTAGACGTGATGAACAAAGAATTGCAATCCTCAAACGAGGGGCACGCAACTGCCAACGAGGAATTGCAGACAACAAATGAAGAGCTGGAGACGACGCAGGAAGAGTTGCGCGCAAGCAATGAAGAGATGAAAACGCTGAACGAAGAATTGGAAGTCCGCAACGAAGAAATCACGGTCACTCGCGATTATGCCGAAGCTATTCTTAAAACAGCTCGTGTGCCGATCGTTATTCTCGGAGGAAATCTCAAACTCAAATCAGCGAATGCGGCATTCTACACTACATTCAAAACGTCTGAAGCGGAAACAGAAAATAAAATTCTCTACGATTTAGGAAACAGGCAGTGGGCTATCCCCCGCCTCCGGGAATTGCTTGAGAAAATTCTGCCCACAAAGGGCACTATGACCGATTTCATCGTCGAGCATAAATTTGAGACTATCGGTCAAAAGACAATGCTTCTCAATGCCACAACCTTGAAGCAAGGACCCGATACCGAGCCCCATATCCTGCTCTCCATTGAGGACATTACGGCACGAAAGAAAGCCGAGGAATTGCTCGAATTGGCACTTGAACATCGCGATGACTTTATCTCTATCGCAAGTCACGAATTGAAGACGCCTGTCACGAGCATCAAAGCATACGCGCAAATTTTAGAGCGTAGATTTCAAAAAGCGGGTGACCTGCAGTCTGCTGAACTCGTTCAAAAAATGGATGTGCAGCTCGGTAAATTAACGGGTCTTATCTCGGATTTGCTCGATGTCACCAAGATAGAAAGCGGGAAACTGCAATTTCGTGAAGAGTCATTCGATTTTAAAAAATTAGTTGAGGAAATTGTTGATGAGATTCGTCTTACCACAGTGCACCGTATCGTGACGACACTCGCCCGTACCGGAAACGTCTTCGGTGATCGCGACCGTATCGGACAAGTCATCTCAAACCTTCTCACGAACGCTATCAAATATTCCCCCCATACCAAATCTATCGTTGTGAAAACGACCGCGGACGCACAAAAATTGACGCTCTCGGTGCAAGATTTCGGTATCGGACTCGCGCATGACGTGCAAGCCAAAATATTCGAGCGATTCTATCGCATCGAGGGTAGAGGGCAAGAAACCTATCCCGGCCTTGGGCTTGGTCTCTATATTGCCTCTGAAATAGTCAAACGCCAGCATGGGACCATTGGAGTCAAAAGCACAAAAGGGCGAGGTTCGACATTTTTCGTTACCTTGCCTGTTCAGAAACGAAGTGCTCCGAAAAAAGCATGAACACGAAAAAAAAGATAATACTGGTAGCAGACGATGATCGCGGCATACTCGACGCGATGCGCATCATGCTCGAAGAGGCTGGGTACGAAGCCAGGGTCACGGAACACGGGAGGGCGGTGCGCGATCTACCGTCAGGTTTACCCGATTTGATACTCCTCGATCTTTGGATGTCTGGCATGAATGGAGGCGATATCTGCAAACATCTCAAGAGCCAGAAGAAAACGAAGCACATTCCTGTCATCATATTCTCTGCAAACAAAGATGTGGAGGAAATCGCCAAAGAGTGCCGCGCCGACGATTGTATCGAAAAACCGTTTGACATGAAGTTACTTCTCGCAAAAGTTGCAAAAGCACTCAAAAAACCTAGGCCGAAACAGACCCCATGAAGCGCTCAAATTCGAACAAAAAAATACACGACATAAAAAACGCTCTCGGCGTCATTCTTCTTACCGCCCAGGTACTTGCCCTAAAGCCTGAAAACCCGACGTCGGAGAAAATACTCAAGGCGGTTGCAGAAATAGATAATCAGGTGCGTGCCATATGCACGCTACTCGACAGTATGCGCGATGAGGCAGACGCGTGATCGTGTTCAGTGGCGCGGGTCCTAGCCCGCCTTGCAAGTCCCTACGTAACAGTGCCCCGCACTGTTACTCCCCCGCGCTTCAGAAATGAGAAAAGTCCGCCACATGGACGGACTTTTCTCATTTTGTTGCGGGGGAGGGACTTGCACCCCCGATCTTCAGGTTATGCGTACCGCTACGGTTTTCACCGCGGCTAAGCACTTTCGTGCCGCCTTTGTGGTCTGGACTATACCTTCACCCGTACCCGAAATTCGAGTCTTGGGGTCTGCCATCTAGTCTCTACACCTTCCCGCTTCCGCGGGCTTGGCTCGGTATTATCACTCTTGCAAAAGAAGACTTCACCGAATTTGACAGATATTCCATACATCGTTACCAATATATGAGCCCTTATGAGCCTGACGAGATACTACTTCTCCACCCCGCTATATCACTGTTAGCCCCCGCTAACAGTTTCGGCATCATACCAAATTTTTCACCAACGCTCAAATGAACCCAAACTCCTTAAAAACGCGCTGATAGAGGTTTATCACGTGGTTTTTGTCACGCTCGCTGATGTGGTATTCGACGCCTTCGTGCGCCACTTTGTTGCGCACCTTGTGCGCCTCCCACGCATCGTCGATCGAATTGAATCGTGTGCGCGAGACCTGCTTCATCTTCTCGGCGATCGTCTCCCCTTTGAAGCCTTGGAGGTCGAGGAGTTCATTCAACATAATATCGCACTCGAGAATCGCAAGGCGCCACTTGTGTTCGTCTTCCGATTGCGCGTGCTCGAGGATGCGGTTCCAGCGCAGGTGGGTCGCGGGGACGTCTTCGGAGGCAACCGTGTGCGCAGCTTTCCGGAATCCCGCCCACTCGGCGCGGCGGATCTGGAGGATGCGCATCGTGCAATACACAACGCCTGCGGCAAAGAGGAGCGTGTGTAACTTTGAAAGGGGAAAGACGACGCCCAAGATCTCGAAGTCGGT